>NZ_JBBMFP010000005.1:0-289311 GCF_040095955.1 Blautia caccae
TTGATATATACATTATAATACGATTGGGAACCAATATCAAGAAAATATTACTGGAGCATGACATATACTTATACGCAGAACGGCCGACACCATTACAGTGCCGGCCGTTCTGCGCATTTCTACACTCACTTCTATGGTTTTATTATATCACTCGCGCATATGCTGCGCAAGATGAATAGCAAGACGTTTTTCGACAGTTCCAAACCATTGATAACCTCAATGTGCCCATTCCTCAGTACCTGCCTCATCATCGGTTTTACACCCATGGAGAGAAGATAAAGATAGCAGCAGTCACAGAGAGATGTTATACTGAAAGAAGAATACAAAAAGAAAATTACCCATTGCCAAAAACAGAGACACACAGGAGGAAAGAGAATATGTACAAAACAGAAACTTATACAGCAGTGGTACCGGTGGAGGACTACATAGAAGGTTATGTGGATGTGGACACATTTCTGGAGTGCTGCAGGGCATGTCCGAATTATGAAAAGGTATGGTCCTGCCCATCCTATGATTTTGATGTTCTGTCATACTGGAGGAAATACGAGACCCTGGAACTGACAGCCGTTAAAATAATCTTTGATGAGGAGTTTGCAGGGAAAGCATTTACAAAGGCGGAGCAGGATAAGATCCTTGGACAGTCCCTCCGTGTGGAGAAGGAAAAGCTGTCGGAAATGCTCTGGGAGAAGGAAAAACAATATCCGGGAAGTATCAGCCTGTCAGCAGGCTCCTGTATTTTGTGCGAAGGAAACTGTACCAGACCGGATAAAAAAGCGTGTCGATTTCCGGAAAAGATGCGTTATTCCATAGAATCCATCGGAGGCAATGTGGGACTGACACTTAGCAAGCTGATGGGAATAGAACTGGAATGGATGGAAGAGGGAAGGCTGCCCCATTATTTTGTTCTGGTATGCGGGCTTTTGAAGTAAACAATATATGGAAGAAAAAGGAAGTTGACAGAGAAAGATATTTGCTGTACACTTTTATCATAAACTTATAAAAGTATCTGATAAAAGTGAAAAGGAGAATGCATATGGACACTCTGACTGCCAGACCAAGAGTATTGAAACAGGCAAATCTTTCCCTCATACGAAAAGTCCTGAAAGCAAAAGGAACTGCCACCAGGGCAGAGATTGCCTATGAGACGAAAATCAGTTCCACCACAGTCCGTTCTCTGCTGTCTGAAATGATGCAGAACGGAGAGATCGAGAGTGTTGGATACGATGAATCCAGCGGAGGAAGAAAAGCAGAGCGCTATGGGTTCCGGCCCAACCGGTATTACGGTGCGGCTTTCTGCATCACAGGAGACCAGATCTACGGTCTGCTGATCAATGTCTGCGGAGAGATCGTGGAAAAAACAAGGCTGGAGGCAGCAAACGGAGATTTTGAAAGCGCCATCACCGCTTGGATGGATGAACAGATAAAAAAAAGAGAAATCAAGTCCATAGGCATTGGCGTGCCCGGCGCGGTGGAAGGGAAAGGGTACTGGAGAACAAATGAGGCGGACGGGAAATTATATAAAATAGATATTGGCGACAGCCTTGAAAAGCGGTACAAGATTCCTGTGGTGCTGGAAAATGACCTGAATGCCACTGCCATCGGATTCGGACGGTGTTACGCAAAGGAGTTTCCTTGTGAGAATCCGGAGAACACGAATATGGCTTTTCTCTACTTTGAAAAGGGCTGTGTAAGCGCCGGTTTTATCTCAGGGGGCAGAGTTGTACGCGGACATCATAATTTTGCAGGGGAGCTGGGTCTGCTGCCCATGGAAGACGGAAAGACGCTGGATGCGTGCATGGCAGAGCCCATGGAGGATGTCAGATATGTTGATCTGGTGGTCCGGGTCATCAGTTTTATCTGCGGGATTCTGAATCCGCAGTATGTGGTCCTTGGCGGCCCGAGTCTGCAAAAGGACTGTATCGGGCCTATCGGTGACGGGCTTTCCGCCTTCCTGCCTAAACACCTGCTGGCAGAGATTCTCTACTCCCCGGATGTGTGGCATGATTATTTTGACGGGATGGCAAGTCTGACCGCTGCAAAGATGTTTGATGAGGTACAGTTTATAAAGGAGCAGCCATGTTTATGAAGCGGAGAGAGAAAATTCTGGATACCGGGCCACGGATTTGCTTTTTTGTGCAGACAGCATTTGGAACGGCGTTTTCGTATCTGACCAGCGGTGTATTTTTAAGTGGCCATGCGCTTCTTATGGGAGCAGGGGATGTGCTGGTCAGTTATCTGAGCGTGATCGTGAATATCTGCGGGGTGCTGATCCTTGGATTTGCGGCATATCTGGAGCGGTTTCAGAGCCGTAAGCGGCTGACTGTTATATTTACGGCACTTTCCAGAACCGCCACGCTTTTCATTGTACTCATACCGGCTGTGGTGCCGAAGCGGATGCAGATCGCCGTCTTTGTCCTGGCGGTGGTCATGGCTTTTACGCTTCAGGCTCAGACGACGGTAGTGCTGAACCAGTGGATGATGGGGTTTATGGATGAAAAGAAAAGCGGACGTTACATATCACTGAGACAGACGCTGACACTGGGCGTTACGGTCCTGTTATCTGTGGCTGGCGGTTTCTGGATGGACCATATGCAGGGGGAATACCTGGGATTTGCCGTTCTGTTCGGGGCAGCGGCGGTGATGAGTATCTGTGAAGTCATGCTTCTGATGCGGACACCTGACAGCGCGCCGTACCGGCCTTTGAAAATAAATTGCGGACTTGGGGATGCACTGAAGATACCTCTGAAAGACAGGAAGTTTGTGGGATTTGTGGTTTAAATCCTGGCTTTTTATCTGCTTCTCAATATTTCAGACAGCTTTACCATGGTGTATATGATGAAATATCTGGCACTTCCCTATAAAACGGTGACGGCTATGTATATGATCATATCCCTGCCCCAGATCGTGCTTCTGGGCTTATGGGGGAGGATCAGCGATAAGCGGGGACATGAATTTGTTTTGAAAACCTCCATCTGGCTTTTTGCAGGTGAGACATTGTTTATGTCTTTTGCGGCGCCGAAGAACTGCCTGTTGTTTATTCCGGCTGCGTTTCTTATATCTTCCGTTGCAAATGCCGGTTTTGTAGTCGCTGTGTTTAACAGACGGTATGAGCTGATGCCGAAAGACAACAGGATCATGTATGATAATTTTTATACGGCAGTCATTGGACTCGGGTTTATTTTAGGCCCCATGATCGGAGGGGCAGTGAAAGGATTTCTGGAGGCGGGCGCAGCAGTGAAATCTACTGTTGCCATAAACGGAATTCACTGCCTGTATCTGATATCTACGGCAGGCATTCTGCTGCTGCAGGTCATTTATTACCGTGTGCAGGGAAGAAGGGAGGTGTGTGTCCATGTCAAGGGTTGATTTTCATATCCATACAAAGTTCAGTGATGACGGGGAGTTTTCTCCGGAAGAGATCATCAGGCAGTGTGAGGCATGCGGGATGGAGTGGATTGCCGTAACAGACCACAATTGTGTCCGCGGCGTGGCCGAGGCTTTAAAAGCAGCCGTTAAAGTCAGGGTTATCCGGGGTGTGGAGCTGGACTGTGTGTATAGAGGACAGAATTTTCACCTGTTGGGATATGGCATTGATGTGAACCGTGAAGAATTTGCAGCCGTGGAACAAGATATTTTACAACAGGAGAGAAGGGCGGCAGAGGAAAAAATCCGGCTTTTCCGGCAGGCAGCAGGTATTGTGGTGGATGCGGATGAAATTCTTGCCGGGGCAGATAACGGCGTTGTGACCGGGGAACAGATTGCTGAACATGTCTTAAAACGCGGGGATGCAGACCGGTATGAAATACTGGCCCCCTACCTTTCGGACGGGGAGAAAAGTGATATGCCAAATGTGCGGTTTTACTGGGATTTTTTTGCAAAGGGAAAGCCGGCCTATGTGGAGATATCCTATCTATCCCTTCCTGATGCTGCGGCCCTGATACACAGCGCGGGCGGTGCGGCGGTTCTTGCGCATCCGGGGCAGAATCTGGGCGGAGATGATGAACTGCTGGATCAGATCACGGAGGAGAAAATTGACGGCATTGAAGTATTTTCTTCCTACCACAGCAGGGAGCAGGCACTGCATTATCTGGAAGCCGCGGAACAAAAAGGCCTGTTTGTCACCTGCGGCAGCGATTTCCATGGCAAAAATAAGCCGAACATCGTACTGGGAGGTCATAATGCCCTGTGGAGCGATGAAAGACTTACATCAGAATTGAAAAAATGCTCCTTATGGAAACTGCCTGTTCTATAGCAGAACAGGCGGTCCCATAAGGAGCGGTAAGAATTATAATACATCCTCTATTTCACATCCGCAGGCAAAAGGACCTGCAAGCGGCATCATATCGCGCTTTCTTCCAAAGTAATCCCGGTCAAATACAATAGGAGCTCCGTCAGGTGCTTCAAATTTCTGTTCCGGCTCAAATGCCTCACCCAGCAGTTCTGTGCTTACAAACGGAGTCTCAAATTTTGGCAGGTAATCATACAGATTGGTCTCCAGACGGTATTCTCCGCCTTCCTCTTTTAATTCCAGCGTGATCTTGTGTTCCTCATCCACTTTATAATTTTCCTCTGCATCACACGGTTTGGCGCCGTTAAAATATACATTGCCTCCGGTGTAGATGGGAAGATGGTCATAATAGATGTCTTTGTTGTCATGGTCCACAGCAGTCTCTGCGTTGAAGCGTCCAAAGTACGTCTCTGCCGTGGGATATCCGTCGTACGGTTTTGTTCCGCAGATAAACTGGTATTTATCCATGGTGCCCATGCCCTCAGATTCCGCATAGGCAGCCAGGTCCCGGCGGATTTCCTTCTGCACGAAGATATTGTTGTAGAAACGTGCATCACCGTGAAGAATCGTCATAAATCCGGCAACCTCTGTGCGGTGCGGTACGTGATATGGTGTATACCTCGGGGATGGCAGATATTGTCCGCCGTTATCTACACCGGCGCCTACCCAGGTAAAGGAACCTGCGATCAGGTTGTGTACAAGAGCGGTGCCCTGTGTGCTGATGCGGCATGCGCAGTCGGACAGAAGCAGATTGTTGTCAACCAGTGTGGGACCGTGGGAAACCTCGATAAAAATGTCCTCAGCCAGAGCCAGACCATTGGCAATCTCTGTTCCTTTTGGCGGAACATTGTCGTGGAACAGATTCTGTGTGACACGGGTCCCCTGTGCCTGCCAATCCAGCCACAGGCCGCGGGTGCAGTGGTGGAAATGGTTGCGGCGGATGATCACGTCAATGGCAGCATGCATTTTGATACCGCCGATCTCTGCGCCTGCCAGGTCCTGTTTGTTGTTGATATGGTGAATGTGGTTGTCCTCGATCACAGAGAACACGCCGCCTAAATGTCCTACAATACCGGTCTGTCCGCAGTCGTGGATGTTGCAGCGGCGGACAATGTGGGAACCGATGTTCTCTTTTGTCCATCCCTCAATCTGTGCCTGGCAGATGGCGTCACGTTCTGTTTGGGTTCCGTCTTTATAGAATCTGGTGGTCCACTTGTTTTCATTATTCGGCTGCAGATATTTTCCCAGGGAGATACCGGAGCATTTGGAATCGGAAACCTCACAGTCCTCAATGATCCAGCCCTTTGACCAGTGGGGGCCGATCATGCCTTCCTGGTAAGCAGTGGGCGGTGCCCATGTGGTAGCTGCCTGTTTTACCGTGAAGCCTGACAGCGTGATATAATTAACGCCAGTCTTATCCGGGTAGAAGCAGTTGCGCCGCACATTGATCTCCACATTTTCCTCGTTGGGGTCAGCACCCTGGAAGTTGGCGTAGATGACAGTGAAGCCGTCTTCCTGTTTTGTGTACCATTTATAGAGGGTAAAATCCGGGTCCCAGGAACCTTTGTAAATGGATGGGTTTGTGACATCCTCCAGTGAAAATGCCTCATACATGGATTTGCCGTTTATGTATACCTCACCGGTATGCACCGGTTCCGGAGCACGGTACCAGTCACCTGCAATGACTGTGGTGTAGGGGTTATAGCAGCCGAAGATACCGTTGGGAATACGGGCTGTCCAGACATTGCCCTGATACTGTGTCCAGTTTTTTACAGGTTCCGCGCCGGTAATGACAGCGGCCAGCGGCTCCTCTGAGCGGTAGACAATACGATTGTTTTCGTCTGTACCGCCGTTTTTCGGATTTACATATTCCCGGTAAATACCCGGAGCTACCAGGACTTCGTCTCCTGCGCGGGCGGCAGCGGCTGCCTCACTGATGGTCTGAAACGGTTTTTCCTTAGTACCGCATCCGTTTCTGGGAGCATTTGCGGCTACATAATAAATCATAGATGTTATCCTCCTTTGGCTGTTTAAAACTAGTTACTATTCACAGTCCTGCAAAAAGCGCAGTTCTGTGAACAGTAACTTTTCTATTGACCTTCCCGGTCTTGTGATAATATAATTATACTGTGGATTTAGGGATATATAAATAATCATACTGCCTGAAAATATAAGAATCCTGCCATATACGGAGGTCGCTATGGTACAATTCAGAAAATTGGATATGGACGGAAGAAAAAAGGAAAAAATCGTTTATCAGAACCAGATGCTTCACTATGGCTTATATGTGCCGAGACCGGAGGCGTATTTCTTCGGGGATATTCCGTGGCACTGGCATGATGAATTTGAGTTCGGACATATTTTGGGCGGAAGTATGCAGTATAAGACCAATCATCATGAATTCATACTGCATGAGGGGGACGGAATATTTGTCAATTCCGGGGTTCTGCATTATCTGCATCCTCTGGAGCCTGTGGAGGAGGTAAGGCTGCAGTCACAGTTCTTTGACCGTTCTTTTCTGGCAGGCGCATCGGGAAGTATTCTGGATATCAAATATATTGTTCCTGTGCTGGAACAGAAACAACTGGACGCAGTGCCCCTTTACTGTTCCGATACGGGAAGCGCGGAGTTTCTGGAAAAAATGAGGGAAGGGGCAGAACTGAGCAGCAAGGGGGAGCCATTTTTTGAGCTTCGTCTGCGGAATCTTTTCTCAAAGCTCTGGGAGATGGTGTATTCCTGGGCTATGGATGAGAAGAAAAGCGGGACAGGGTTCAACGCCTTGGAGGATGAACGGATCAAACAGATGCTGTCCTATATTCAGGAACATTACAGTGAGAAGATCACGGTGCAGGATATTGCATCCAGTATACATATCAGTGAGCGGGAGTGCTACCGTCTGTTTCAGACGAGTCTTGGGGAGACACCTGTGGAGTTCATGATCTCCCTGCGTCTGCAGAAGGCACAGGAGCTGCTGCGTTATACGGATAAAAGTGTTCTGGAGGTGGCTGTGGAGACCGGATTCGGGACCAGCAGCTATTTTGGAAAAATTTTTAAACAATATCATCATATTACACCGAAACAGTATAAGAAGCTTAATTTTGACAGGAAAGAACATCCCGAAAAGGAGACCTGAAACGTGTGCGGCTGTCTGCGGAAACGCAAACAGCCGCACACGTTGCTTTACGCCGGAAGTTCTCCGTCTGCGGGCATCCGCCTTATTTCTTTCCGGACCAGAAGAACTGCCAGGATACCGGCAGCCGCGTCCGCAATAGGACCGGCATACATGACTCCGTCAATTCCCATAAAGAGGGGGAAGATCAGGATCATGGGGATCAGGAACAGAATCTGTCTTGTCATGGAAAGCACAATACCGCGGGTGGCTTTGCCGATGGAAGTGAAAAAGTTAGCGGTCACCGGCTGCAGGCCGTTCAGGAAGGTACAGAACATAAAAATGCGGAAATACTTCTGGGCAAACTGATAATAAAGCTTGTCTCCGGAACCGAAAAGGCTGACGATCTGCCTGGGGAAGTTCTGGAAACATATAAATGCAGTCACAGCCAGAATAGTTGCTGTTCCGGCTGCGCACAGATACGTCTTTTTCACCCGGGAATAGTTTTTGGCGCCGTAATTAAATCCCACGATCGGCTGTGAACCCTGGGCAATCCCGATGACAATGGACAGGAACACCATATTCACCTTGGCTACGATCCCTACCACCGCAAGGGGAATGTCGCTTCCGTAGACGGAGTGGGAACCATAGTGGCGAAGCACATTGTTCATGGTTATCTGGACCACGGTAAGGGCCAGCTGATTGAAGCAGGAGGCCATTCCGAGGGACGCGATAGCTTTGATACAGTGAGATCGGGGAATGAGATTTTTAAGCTTCAGCTCCACGGTTTTATACCGGGGCAGATAGAAGAGGACCAAACAGGCGGAGAATACCTGGCCGGTCACCGTTGCCCATGCAGCTCCGGCAATACCCCAGCCGAAGGTAAAAATGAACAGGGGGTCCAGCACAGTATTGATCAGAGCGCCGGAGACCATGGATATCATGGAATAGGTAGGACTGCCGTCCGCCCGGATCAGATGGTTGCCGCCTGTTGTCAGCATAAAAAACGGAATGCCCCAGGTGGTGATCCCCACATAGGTCATGGAATAGGGCAGAACCTTGGGGGTAGCGCCGAAGGCCAGGATCAGCGGCTTCAGGAACAGGCGGATCAAAATGACCAGGATGAGGCCGCACAGGATGAGGCTGCCGAATCCTGTGCCTGCAATATGCTTTGCCTTTTCTTCATGTTTACGCCCAAGTTCCAGATTAAAATTGGAGGCGCCTCCGATTCCTATGAGGAGAGCGATAGCTGTAGTTATGGTGGTAATGGGAAAAGCCACGTTTGTCGCGGCATTTCCGTACATGCCCACGCCCTGCCCGATGAAGATCTGGTCCACGATATTATACAGCGCGTTGACCAGCATGCTGATGATAGCCGGTACCGCGAATTTGGGCAGTAATTTACCGATGGGGCTGAAGCCCAGCGGGTTTTCTTTTATCTGTTGCGTATTCTCCATATGAGTTCTCCATCCTTTCTGATTTTATTTTAAGCCATCTGAAGAAGAAATCCAATACAGAAATTTGATGAATCTGAAAAAAAGAGAAAATAGTATTGACAGACAGGATAATACTTTGTATATTATATATGAACATATGAATATGCATTCATATGAAAATAAGATGAACGGAAAAGGAGAAAGTAAATATGAGAAAAACATTTAAACTGGTAGATTTAGACTGTGCACACTGTGCTGCAAAAATTGAGGACTCTGTAAGGAAGATGGAAGGTGTAACCGGAGTAGAAGTGAACTTTCTGAGCCAGAAGATGGTTCTGGAGGCATCTGAGGAGTACTTTTCTGAGATTGCGGACAAAGTGGTGAAACGGATTCGGAAAATTGAGCCGGATGTCACAGTGAAAAAAATTTAAGATCATTGCGGCAGGGGGAACTGCCTGCCGCCGCAATTTATGAAAGGAAGAGAATTATGACAAAAAAACAGAAAAAACAATTATACCGCATACTCACATCCATTCTCATTTTTCTGCCGGTCTTATGGCTGCCTCTGAATGAAACAGGAAAATTCATAGGATTTCTTGTCTGTTATGCCGTGATTGGGTGGGATATTATCTGGAAAGCTGTCACCAACATTCTGCATGGTCAGGTATTCGATGAAAATTTTCTGATGACCGTTGCCACTGTGGGAGCCATGTGTCTGGGTGACTATAAAGAAGGTGTGGCAGTCATGCTGTTTTATCAGGTGGGAGAACTGTTTCAGTCCTATGCTGTCAGCAAATCACGCCGTTCCATTGCAGGACTGATGGATATACGCCCGGACTATGCCAACGTTGTGAGGGATGGAAAAGAGACCAGGGTGGAACCGGATGAAGTTCTTGTTGGAGAGGTGATTCTGGTCAAACCGGGAGAACGCATACCCCTTGACGGAATCGTTCTGGAGGGCAGCTCCACTCTGGACACCTCTGCACTGACAGGGGAATCCATGCCAAGGGAAACCGGGGCAGGGGCGGAGGTCATCAGCGGATGCATTAATCAGACAGGAACCCTGAGAATCCGCGTATCCAGGCCCTACGGGGAATCCACAGTTTCTAAAATATTGGATCTGGTGGAGAACGCCAGCAGCAAAAAATCAAAGTCCGAGGCATTTATCACACGTTTTGCCAGATACTACACACCCTCGGTTGTGGCAGCAGCAGCACTGCTTGCCATATTGCCGCCTCTTATTACCGGGCAGGCGTTTGCCCCCTGGATACACAGGGCGCTGACATTCCTGGTGATCTCCTGCCCGTGTGCGCTCGTAATCTCTGTTCCGCTGAGTTTCTTCGGCGGCATCGGCGGAGCTTCAAAGTGCGGTGTGCTGATCAAGGGAAGCAATTACCTGGAGGCACTGGCAAAAGCAGAGACTGTTGTGTTTGACAAGACAGGTACTCTGACGAAAGGGGCCTTTGCAGTGACGCGATGCTATCCCCGGGGAATCACCGGTGAAAGATTACTGGAACTGGCAGCCTGTGCAGAAAAAGACTCCAATCACCCCATTTCCAGGTCTATTGTGAGGGCATACGGAAAGAATACCGAACAGTTTACAGTTTCTGATGTACAGGAGATCCCGGGACACGGTATCTCTGTCACTCTGAATGGAAAAAATGTACTGGCAGGAAATGCAAAGCTGATGAAAAGCAGAAAAATCACGTTTCAGCCAGTGAAAGAAGCAGGTACCGTTGTCTACGTGGCGGAAGACGGGAAATACCGCGGTGCTGTCCTGATCGAGGATGAGATCAAGGAGGACGCAGCCTTTGCTGTCAGCGAACTGAAAAAAGCAGGGGTGCAGAAAACGGTTATGCTCACCGGAGACACAAAGGCAGTGGGCGAAAAGGTAGCAGGGAAATTAGGGCTTGATCTGGTCTATACAGAACTGCTTCCCGCGGATAAAGTGGCACACATGGAAGAACTGCTGGCCAGGACAAGTGAAAAAGGCAGGCTGGCTTTTGTGGGAGACGGGATCAATGATGCGCCGGTGCTCGCAAGAGCAGATATAGGAATCGCTATGGGTGGACTTGGTTCCGATGCGGCAATTGAGGCGGCAGACATTGTCATCATGACAGATGAACCGTCAAAGATAGCGGCAGCTATGCGGATTTCCAGAAAGACACTGGCAATCGTGCGCCAGAATATAGTTTTTGCTCTGGGAGTGAAGGCCGTTGTTCTGCTTCTGGGAGCACTTGGAATTGCATCTATGTGGGCAGCAGTCTTTGCAGATGTGGGTGTTGCTGTCATTGCCATATTAAATGCAGTCCGCGCGCTCCGAGTGCCGAAGGAGGAGAAGGTGTTGAGAAAAGAAAATTTCCGGGAGGCGCCGGCAGGGTGAATTTTACTAAATTGAACCGCTTATTTTCGGCAATTATTTACGAAATCCATTCACTGTGGTAGAATTATTCTATAATTGTATTGACAGAAAAAGAAAAAAGAATATAATGAACTTATCACTTGTCCTACAAGTTGAGACGAAGGGAAGATATATGAAAATAAAACGTGTCAATGTAACCAGCCAGGTGGTGGATTATCTGAAGAAGAATATTGAATCCGGAAACTGGACAGTTGGTGAGAAGATACCGTCAGAAAACCAGATGACAGAGGAGCTGGGCGTGAGCCGATCCAGTATCAGAACGGCGCTGCAGTATCTGATTGGCCTTGGTGTCCTGGAAAGTGTGCATGGCAAAGGGACTTATCTGATTAACAGCCGTGTGGAGAACTGGGATGAGACGGAGAACAAGATCACATCCGAGGACTGCAGGGATATTGAAAAGGTATTGGAATTCAGAAAAATACTGGAACCAGATGCCTGCAGACTGGCAGTGGAAAAATGTACGCCCAAGATCATCACTGCTCTGGAGACATATCTGGAGCAAATGCAGATGTTCCAGGGAAATCGGGAAAAGTTTGTAAATGCAGACCTGAAATTCCATGAAGTTATCTGCCGTTCTACAGGCAACGCCCTGCTGGAAAAAAGCCTGCACAAGGTTTTCCAGGAGACCAGGCAGAATCATGAACAGATGAATGAACTGTTTGGCTATGATTCAGGGATCCATTACCATGCGCAGATTCTGGATGCATTTAAGAATGGCGATGCGGATGCAGCTCATGATATTATGTATGAACATCTGGACGCAGCTATGAAAAAGCTGTGAATCAGATTCTTACAGAACTGCCTGTTTCCCGTGGGAACGGGCAGTTATATGGAAAATGACAATGTTTTTATATTCTAACTTGTATGATGAGTAACAAGTAATAGGAGGAGAGAGATGTCAGTTAAAATTCAGGACATACGGGTCATATGTACAGCGCCGGAGGGCATTAACCTTGTCGTAGTCAAAGTGGAGACAAATCAGCCGGGATTGTACGGCCTGGGCTGTGCTACATTTGCTTACCGCCATCTGACGGTAAAGCACCTGATCGAGGAATATTTAAAACCGCTTCTTGTGGGGCGGGACGCTGAGAATATTGAGGAATTATGGCAGCTTATGCACCAGAACGGCTACTGGAGAAACGGCCCTATTGAAAATAATGCGATTTCCGGCATTGATATGGCGTTGTGGGATATCAAAGGCAAGATGGCAGATATGCCGGTGTATCAGCTGTTCGGAGGAAAAGTAAGGGAAGGGATTCCGGTATACCGCCATGTGGACGGAAAAGATATCGGGGAAATCTGTGAAAATATTCAAAGATTCCAGGAGATAGGAATTACGCATCTGCGCTGCCAGTGCGGCGGCTACGGCGGGGCACCTTACGGACAGACACCTGAGACAGCGCCGGAAGGGGCACATGATGGGATGTATCTGGACTCCAGGAAGTATATTCGTGACACAGTAAAACTTTTTGGAGAAATCCGTGACAGAATCGGATATGATATGGAATTGGTACATGATGTACATGAGCGCATCGCTCCTGTGGAAGCTATCAAACTGGCAAAGGAGCTGGAACCCTTTGATCTGTTTTTCCTGGAGGACCCGGTTCCGCTGGAGCAGACAAACTGGCTGAGAAACTTGCGGGAACAGACCAGCATCCCCATTGCCCAGGGAGAGCTTTTCAACAATCCTAAAGAGTGGAAAACTCTCATAGCAGAGCAGCTGATTGATTTTATCCGTGTACATATCAGTCAGATAGGAGGCATCACACCAGCCAGAAAACTTCAGATTTTCGCGGAGCAGTTTGGTGTGCGCACCGCATGGCATGGGCCGGGTGATATGTCACCCCTGGCTCACGCGGCAAATATCCATATTGATCTGGCGGCACCTAATTTCGGAGTGCAGGAGTGGTCAGGAATCGAACCGCCTAATTTTGTGATACAGGATCTGAAGGGGCCGCATGGCGCGCTGCTGGAAGTCTTTCAAGGTCTTCCCGAATTTCGCAGGGGTTATGTGTATGCCAATGATAAACCGGGTCTGGGTGTGGATATTGATGAGAAGGAAGCAGCAAAATATCCGTGTGAGAAGACAGTCACCACATGGACGCAGACGAGATTGAGAGACGGTTCTCTGCAGACACCGTAAAGGGAGGGTAACATGAAGGTAAGAAAACTGGCAGCATTGTCCATAGCGGGAATACTCGCAGCACTGGCTATGGCGGGATGCGGCAAAGACAGCAGTATTTATGATGAAAACGGAAAAGTGAGCCTGAGAATGGCACAGACATCAGCAGCAGACGGAGCCATTGGAATCTCCATGGAGGAGTTTGCCGAGAATGTAAAAGAAAAATCAGAGGGCAGAATTGAGATATCTGTTTTCCACAACGGACAGCTCGGCTCAGAGAGAGATAATATCGAGGCATGTGAACTGGGCAATCTGGATATAGCAGTGGTAAATCAAAGTGTGCTGGCGAATTTCATTCCTGAGATCGCAGCGTTTGACCTGCCCTATGTGATCGAGGGTACAGAGCATGCGGATAAGGTGTTTATGGGAGAAATCGGACAGGACTTTCTCAAAAGACTGGATAAGGTGGAGCTGAAAGGATTAGGAATCTGGGAATCCGGGTTCCGTAATCTGACCAATTCCAAGAAAGAGATCAACAGTGCCGAGGATGTGAAGGGACTGAGAATCCGTGTTATGGAAAATGAAATCCATCAGAAGCTCTGGAAAGCGCTGGGGGCGGATCCGGTGCCCATGGCCTGGAGTGAGGCATATACCGCAATGCAGCAGGGCGCCATTGACGGACAGGAAAATCCTGCTACGGTCATCGACAAAAATAATGTGGTGGAAGTAAATAAGCATATGGCCATTACAGAACATGTGTATTCCACGGTGTATGTTCTGATGGCGCCCAAAACATGGAATTCCCTCACAGATGAGGACCAGCAGGTCATTGCGGAGTGTATGGAGGAAGCCAACCTTGCAGAGCGGGAACTGAGCCGGAAGATGGATGCGGAGGCTGTTTCCACACTGGAGGAACAGGGAATGAAGGTGACTTATCCGGATAAGACAGAACTGATCGCAGAGACACAGAGTGTCAGGGATACTTACGGTGCAGACTACAAAGAGACTCTTGACAGGATAGCTGCAGCAAAATAGCAAAGGAGAAGGAAGATGGAGAAAGCAAAGCAGGTTTTTAGCAGGCTGCAGAGTGCTGTGAATGCATTGACTGCGGTTATACTGGTGGCAATTATGGTGATCATACTGGTGCAGACTTTTACCAGATACGTTATTTTTTACAGCATACCCTGGTCTGAGGAGGCATCCAGGTATCTGTTCGTGGCAATGATCCTTCTGGGAATCAATATGGGTATATCCCAGAATCTCATGGTACGCATTGACATTATAGATAATTTTCTGCCGTCCGGAGTGAAAAAGGCCTTTGAGATAGGAAGGCAGGTTCTGGCACTGGCTATATCTGCTGTGTTTTTTTACAGCACTTTTGGTATGCTGCGCATTGGAGGATACCAGTTGAGTCCGGCCATGAGGATTCCCATGAATGTTATGTACGGAATCCTGTGTCTCGGATTTGGACTTGCAGTGATTTCCGTAATCTTTAAACTGCAGGAAACCGTAACAATGAAAACAACCGAAGAGAAAGGGGGAAATAACTGATGTCAGCTTCCGCAGCAGCTTTGATCGTTGTACTGATTGTTCTCATGCTTCTCGGCCTGCCGATTACCTGGGCCCTGGGAGGTGCATGCATCTGTGCTATATTTTTAGACCCGGCATTATCACTGGCCATGATCACCCAGAAGATTTTTACGGGGTGTGATAACTTTTCCATGCTGGCTCTGCCCGCGTTCTTTCTGGCAGGTGATATCATGTCAAAGGGCGGTCTTTCCAAAAGGCTGGTGGCCTTTGCAGATTCCTTTGTAGGCTGGATCTCAGGAGGAATTTCACTTGTATCTATTGTGGCGTGTACCTTTTTTGCGGCAATTTCCGGCTCCTCTGTTGCGACAACAGCGGCTATCGGCGGTCTGATGTACCCGGAAATGGTAAAAAGAGGATATCCCAAGGATTATGCGGCAGCCGTACAGGCAATTGGCGGAACACTGGGAATCGTCATTCCGCCGTCCACAGTATTTGTTATTTATGGTAATATTACCGGTGTATCTGTGGCAAAACTGCTGATGGCAGGTGTTCTGCCGGGTATCCTGTGCGGAATCCTGCTCTGTGTATATGCCTTTTATAAAGCAAAAAAATGTAATTTTCCAAAAGAGGCGGGATTTTCCTTCAGGAGATTTCTTCTTTCCTTCAAGGATGCAATCTGGGCATTGATCATGCCCATCGTGATTCTGGGCGGCATTTACGCAGGTATTTTTACTCCGACGGAATCCGCAGTGGTTGCAGTGTTCTACGGATTTCTGGTGTGCATTGCCATCTACAGGGAGATCAGCGGAAAAGATGTCTGGGAGATTCTGAAAGGAACTGCTGTCAGCACTGCAAACCTAATGTTCCTGGTTGTTACGGCACAGATGTTCGGATATCTGATCACTTATTATAAGATTCCGGTTGCGGTCACCAATGCATTCATGGCAGTGGCAAGTAATAAATATGTGTTCCTGGCACTGATCATTGTGCTGCTTCTTATCTGCGGTATGTTTCTGGAGGTGGGCGCCACCAATCTGATCCTCGGTCCGATTCTGGCACCGATCGCAGTGGCATTCGGCGTGGACCCGGTTCATTTTGGTATGCTGTTCGTATTTCTGCTGGCACTTGGCCAGGCGACACCGCCATTTGGGACGACTATGTTTGTGGCCTGTGGATTTTCGGAGCAGCCGGTCAGCAAAGTGGCAAAGAATCTGATTCCTTTTGTGGCGGTGGAAGTAGTTTGTGCAATTATTTTTGCCTATGTTCCGGCACTCTCCACACTGCTGCCGAATCTGGTTTCCTAACAGAGAGATGATACTGAATTTTAATTAAGAATATGAAATACTGCCCGGAATTCATTTCGGGCAGGGGGATTACCCGGAAAGGAAAGAAAAATGAAGAATACAATGAAGGAAGTAGTGGTTGTAAGGCCGCATCAGGTAGAAGTGCGTGAAGTCCCGGTTCCCGTTCCCGGTGATGATGAGGTTTTGATTCAGATGAAGGCAGCAGGCGTATGCGGAAGTGACCATCACATTTATCACGGCGCAAATCCCTGTTCTACATATCCTCGTATCCCGGGCCATGAAAATGCGGGGATTGTTGTGAAGGCAGGAAAAAATGCAGCAAATGTAAAAGAAGGAGACCATGTGATCGTAGACCTGATCCACACATGCGGAGAATGTTATCAATGCAGGATCGGCAGAAAAAATGTATGTGAAAAGGTAATGGTCAGAGGCTCCGGGATGGACGGCGGCTGGAGAGAATATTTTACGGCACCGGCAAATGAAGTTTATAAGATTGATGACAGCGTGTCATGGGAGGACGCGGCTCTTGTGGAGCCCTACGCTATCGGTGCGCACTGTACAGCCAGAGGACGTGTAGTACCGGAAGATACTGTCCTGATTCTGGGAACAGGAACCATCGGTGCCATAATCCTTCAGACCTGTAAAGCAAAGGGGTGCAAAACAGTGATCTGCTGTGACATCAGCGACAGCTCCCTGGAACGTGCAAAGGGATACGGCGCAGACCATGTGATCAATACAAAGAAAGAAAATCTGGCGGAAGCAGTCCGGAACATTACAGACGGCCATGGAGTCACCATCGCGTTTGATTCAGCCTGCTTTCCCGGTTCCCTCACAATGATCATGCAGCCGGGGATCGTCTGCAACGCAGGGCGTGTGGTCCCGCTGGGATTTTGTACGAAACCGGAGGAAATCACACAGGCCATGATCAATCAAAGGGAACTGGACATTATAGGAACCAGGATGTCCTGTTATAAATTTGAACCGACCATTGCGTGCATGGAGAAGAAGCAGTTTAACACAGAAGGAATCGCTACTACATTTATAAAATTCAGTGAGATTGAAAAAGTATTTCATTATATGGATAATCCGGAACCGTCGGTAAAGAAAATGGTAATTATGTTTTAGCTACAGCATACATTCAGGTTTTTGAAAGGAGGGCAGGATCCGGTATCCTGCAGCACAGACATGAAGGGAAATGAATTATTTAACATAGAAGGAAAAAAAGCAATCGTGACAGGCGGAACAAGAGGTCTTGGATACGGAATGGCAGAAGGCCTTATGGAGGCCGGCTGTGAGGTGGTCATTGTGGGAACATCCCATAAGGTCCATGAAACAGCGAAACAGTTTCAGGAAAGAGGCTACAAGTGTCATGGTGTAAAAGCCAATCTGGCAGTGCGTGAGGAAGTGTACCGCTGTTTTCAGGAATGTGTGGAAAAGCTGGGAAATGATCTGGACATTCTTGTGACTGCCCATGGCATTCAGAGGCGCCACAGCGCGGAAGTGTTCCCTGTTGAGGAATGGGATGAGGTCCTGAATGTGAATCTGAATTCCGTATTTATCCTCTGCCAGGAGGCAGCTAAAATCATGCTGGAAAAAGGATATGGGAAGATCATCAATATTGCCTCCATGGTATCCTGGTTTGGAGGACAGACCGTTCCTGCCTATACAGCGGCAAAAGGCGGAGTGACACAGCTTACAAAGGAACTGAGCAATGACTGGATCGCAAGAGGAATTAACGTAAACGCCATTGCACCGGGATATATGGCAACAGAGATGAATGCTGCCCTTCTGGACAAGGAAAATCCCAGATATCAGCAGATTACAGACAGGATTCCTGCAAACCGCTGGGGAACAGGGGATGATATGAAAGGAGCCTGTATTTTCCTGGCCTCCCATGCCAGTGATTATCTGGGCGGAGCCATTATTCCCGTAGACGGAGGATATCTTGTAAAATAAAATACAGGAGAAGTATGCTGTGATGTCAGGGGGGTGTTGAGCAAAAGGATGAACGGCTGTATTACATTGTCCTGATAAATTTTCTGATAAGGAAGAATGTCTTGTTTTAAAGAAAAATAGGGGATACAATAGAAGATGAAAACTTATATCAGAAAGCATGTGTATCAGGAGGTGAAAAATATGGCAGTTTTAGACGGATGTGAAAGCAAATACAGAACCCCGGTATCGGAAGACCGGATATGTCCAAAATGCGGTGAGGAAGTGGAAGTTTTTACTGTAAGAGGCAGAGTTGTGGAGGAGACCAGTTGTTCCTGCGGATATGTATTTCAGGCGGAGGAAGTGGAACCTCTGAAGACGGAAAAAGAAGAGAAGTAATAGAAAGTTTAGAAGTACCCGGAAGCGGCAGACAGAATAAATGTGGCTTCCGGGTATTTTTATAAAGGAAAATTATTTCCGGCATAACAAAATTTCTGTTTCCGCATACTCTATTATAAGGAGTCATCAGGGGATGTTATGTGGGAAACAGTATGGAAAAGAGCAATTTTTTGCAGCAGGAAAATGTACATAGGATTGCGTTGACTAAGGAGCAGCAGAAGAATTTCAGCAGGCATCTGAAGCGGGGAATCTGCAGGGAACTCCATGCGCAGAGTCTGCTGACAGATGAGCAGCTCGGCATATTGCTGAATGAGCTGGAAGAATGAGAGTATATGGCTGTTGGAATATGTTTCCGGCGGCCTTATATTTTTATTTCCTGTTTTGGCGTATAAGTCCGGCATACAGGAATTTTAATATAGAAGTTGGAGGCTTTACAGGTGGGAAATAAAGTGAGGGCGGCTGCGTACGGAAGAGTATCGACGGAGAAGGATGATCAGGCAAATTCCCTTAAAAGCCAGCGAAAATATTTTTCCGATTACATCAGTCAGCATGAGGACTGGGAGCTGACAGGTATTTATTATGATGAGGGAATCAGCGGAACCCAGACTGCAAAACGAAAAGGGTTCAATCAAATGATCCAGGATGCCATGGCAGGCAGGATAGATTTGATCCTCACAAAAGAAGTGTCCAGGTTTGCCAGAAATACGGTGGATACCCTGTCTTTTGTCAGAAAGTTGAAGGCAAAAGGCGTCCGGGTTATTTTTACGATAGATAATATTGATACAATGGACGGAGATGGGGAACTGCGTCTGTCCATCATGGCTACCCTTGCCCAGGATGAAAGCAGGAAGACTTCCGAACGTGTAAAGTGGGGACAGAAACGCAGAATGGAGCAGGGTGTGGTATTCGGAAGGGACCTTCTCGGATATTCGGTGAAGCAGGGCAGGATGTTTGTGAATGAGGAGGAGGCAGAGATTGTCAGAAGCATATTTCATAAATATACAAATGAGCAAAAAGGTACCCATATCATTGCAAGGGAACTGCAGGAAGAAGGAATACAGCCGAAACGGGGCACTATGTGGTCAAATACTATGATCCTGAAAGTGTTGAAAAATGAAAAATACGCAGGTGACTTGTGTCAGAAAAAGACGATCACTCCGGATTACCTGTCCCACAGGAAAAAGAAGAATGAGGGTGAGGAGGAAATGGTTTACCTGAAAAACCATCATACCCCTATAATTGACAGAGTGCTGTGGGAAAGAACCCAGAAGGAGCTGGAAAGAAGGTCTTTATCCTATCACAAGGCTTCACAGTGCAGCCGTTATTGGTGCAGTGGAATGGTGAAGTGTGGTGAATGCGGGACCGGCTTTGTGGTCCGCACAAAAAAACGAAGGGACGGAAGTATCTACAGGGCATGGAGATGTTATCATCATGCGAACTATGGAAAGAGGAAGGAAGTTGGGGAAGGGGCAGAATACGGATGTGACAACACTGCGGTCAGTGATCTGGCGCTGCGCACCTGTGTGCGTTATGCAGTAAAACAGGTGGACTTTGACTGGGATGCCGTGGAAACAGAAATTCTCTGGCGCATTAAAAATTTGAAGCAGGCAGATACATATGCAGAGGATACTGCCGTGATTGAGAAAAAAATAGAGGAAATTCAGACAAAAAAGAAAAAATGTGTTGATCTGGCTTTGGAGGGGATTTTAAGTGCCGATGAACTGACAGAGCAGAAGGAATGGTATGACGGGCAGAAGGAGAGACTGGAGAGAAAACTTCTGAGAGCCAGAAAGGAAGAAGAGACAGAGAAGAAGAGAAGGTCCTGCTTTGAGAGATATGTGGGGGCGGTTGATAAGATATTGCATTTTAATGTGGAGGAAGAGTCTCTTTACCGGGAATTAGTGGATGAGATTATTGTATATCCCGGTCAGATCGTGTGTGTATGGCTGAAATACATACCGTTTGGGATACAGATGAGGATTCATAGCTGTGGAAGACGTGACCGTTATCAAACGGAAATTTTAGAGTCGGTTTTGGTGGGGAAGTGAGAGCAGGGATATGAGAAGATGAGGACAGAAAACGGAGGGGGTAATAGCGGTTACGATATACCTATATCATTCAGGGTACCCATGGCAATGCGGTTCGGCATGGCAAAACGCTGTGACAGGTAACGCATGGAAGCGGCGATTTCGCCATCCGGTCCACCATACTGACTCATAATAAACAAAGCAGCCTTGGCATTCGGCGTTTTAATATTTATCGGATACTGTAATCTCTTCTCATAATTCCACATACTCTGACTCCCTCCTTTCTATTCCCAAGGCCACGGCTGCATCACCCAGTCCCATGAGGTACTGCAGTCATCATCAGCAGTTGCAATGGTAAGCGGGCCATAATACATGGCGTATTCTTTCAGTGCTTCTTCACGGATGCGAATCTTATCTGTCATAAATTCCATGGCACATTTGTCATCCGGATGGGTGTCGAGGTAGAGGTTCATATCGTTGACAGCGAAGCTGACCTCATTGATCAGCTGCATTAACTGCGCTTTGCTGCGTCTGCATTCTTTCATCGACAGCCACCTCTCTTTCCACAGAATGGTTTGCACAGTTCAGGGAAGATGGTTCCCATCTGCAGTGCTTTACACAGTTCAAAGGTGGTTTTAAATTTCTGCATTGGCACATATGCCATGGTAAGCGGCAGCTTGTCGGCATGTTCGTAGATTGAGGTGTTGTCTACCATATCGCAGTTACAGCCGCAGGGTGTACGGCGGCCGCAGTTGTTCCGTGCCGGCATTTCCCTGTTCGGCGGAGAATACGGACGGACGCCCTGATAATTCATTCGACATTTTTCCATATCTGGTTTTCCTTTATATTTACTTATACAGTAATATCTTATGAAAGACTGCATAAAATGTTAAATATTCTTTACGCTGAAGCGCTAAAATGGTATAATAACAAAAACGGGCCGATGCGGGGCAGAACCCGGCGGCAGGTGTTTCGGGGCAAAGGTATGGAAAGGTCCGGAATGCCGTTTTAGAGTAAAATGGATGGAAAGGAATTTACAGCAATGGAGAATTATTATCAGCCGGAAGTCGAATGTGCCTCAAGAGAGCAGATTCGCAAGTGGCAGGACGAGCGCCTGGCAAAACAGGTAAAGCACGTATATGACAACGTGCCCTATTACAGAGCAAAAATGGAGGAAAAGGGCATTGTGCCTGAGGATATCAAATCCGTGGACGACCTACATAAGCTTCCCTTCTTGACAAAAGAAGATCTGCGTGAAGCGTATCCCTACGGACTGCTGGCAGTCCCCCTTTCTGACTGTGTGCGTATTCAGTCTACAAGCGGCACCACGGGCAGAAGAGTGGTGGCATTTTATACACAGCACGATCTGGATCTGTGGGATGACTGCTGCGCCAGAGCTATCATGGCAGCAGGCGGAACGAAGGACGATGTGGTACATGTGTGTTACGGATACGGACTGTTTACAGGAGGTCCGGGACTCAACGGCGGTTCCCACAAAGTGGGTTCCCTGACACTTCCCATGTCTTCCGGTAATACAGACAGACAGATCCAGTTTATGTGCGACCTCGGCTCCACGATTCTCTGCTGTACCCCTTCTTATGCGGCATACCTGGCGGAGACCATCTGCGAGAGAGGTCTCAGGGACAAGATTAAGCTGAAAGCAGGTATCTTCGGCGCTGAGGCATGGAGTGAAGAGATGCGCCGTGATGTGGAGGAGAAGCTTGGAATCCGCGCGTATGACATTTATGGCCTTACCGAGATTTCCGGTCCCGGTGTCTCCTTTGAGTGCAGCGCCCAGGGCGGCATGCATATCAATGAGGACCATTTTATAGCTGAGATCATTGACCCGGCCACAGGCGAAGTGCTGCCGGACGGAGAGAAGGGCGAACTGGTATTTACCAGCATTACAAAAGAGGCATTCCCGCTTCTCCGTTACAGGACAAGAGATATCTGCGTACTGAACCGTGAAAAATGCTCCTGCGGCAGAACGCATGTGCGCATGTCCAAACCAATGGGCAGAAGTGATGATATGCTCATCGTCAAGGGCGTCAATGTATTCCCGAGCCAGATTGAAACGGTGCTTCTCAATAAGGGCTACCCGGCTAACTACCAGATCATCGTAAGCCGCGAGAAGAACAGTGACAAGCTGGAGGTTCAGGTGGAGATGACACCGGAAATGTTCTCTGACTCCATCCGCGAGATTGAAGTGAGAGAGCGCGAGCTGATTGAGGCTCTGAAGTCCATGCTGGGCATTTATGCAGTAGTGAAACTGGTTGCGCCGAAGACCATCGCACGAAGCGAAGGCAAGGCAAAACGCGTGATCGATAACCGTAATCTTTACTAGAAAAAGGGGGGATTTTTATGACAGTAAAACAGATTTCCGTATTTGTGGAAAATAAACCGGGTATGCTGGCAGAGCTGGCAAATGCGCTGAATGAGAATAAGATCAATATGAGGGCATTGTCTCTGGCCGAGACAAAGGATTTCGGTATTATCCGCCTGATCCTGGATGATCCCTTCAATGCAGTCAGAGTATTGAAAGACTGCGGATATGTATGCTCCATCACAAAGGTACTGGCAATCGCCATTTCCAATCAACCGGGAAGCCTTGGAAAAGTCATGCAGATCCTGGGAGACAACCAGATCAATGTGGAATACACTTATGCCTTCACCGCAGGCGTGAAAGACAAGGCATGCATGATCTTAAGGGTAGGGGACAATGAAAAAGCCATTGAAGCCCTGACGAAAAATGGTGTAAAACCTCTCTGCCAGGACGATCTGGATGAGCTGTACAGATAAAAAAGTCTGCTGCACCCGGAAACTGTCTGCATAGGACATGCTTCTGCGAAAAAAAGATGCCGCTGAATCACCGAAAAAGTGATCAGCGGCATTCTTTCTATACTTCCACAAGCATTCCCTGTACCTTGTCGTACCGGCAGTATTTTCCGTTTTCTGATATGAACGGAAAATAATCCCCGGTGCGGATATTCTTTATGTACACGATCTTGGTGGCTTTCATATAGACAAAGGAAAATCTTTCGTTAGGTGAGGAAATCCATTCAAAGAGATTCTGTTTCCCATCCTCAGCCAGTACAAGGGAGTAACCGCCCTCACAGGCATCCAGATGGAAATAGCTCCTCTTCTGTTCACTGTCCTCTGTAAATACATGGCCGTAAATATAATCGGAAAATGTATTTTCTACAAATTTTCGGAAACTTTTGAGATTTAAAACATCTCCGGAAGCCTCCACAGTAATTCTGTCGCCCCGTTCCAGACGCGCACGGAAAATCCCCAGAATTTCAACGGCCTGGTTTAAAAAAGAAATACTGCTGTACTCCAGTGATTCCAACAAAGTATCGGTTACTTCCTTTGACAGGACAGGAGATTCCTTGGCCTGTGTATACAATTCATCTGGTGTCATAACGTTACCCTCCACTACATGTTTTTAACTACCTAAATTTATTATAATATAGAGGTTGAGAAAGTCAAGGTGAAAAGAATTATTTGTATACTTGTGTTATGGGTATAATATTTGTTAAAATAAAAGAAACAGCCAGCGCGGCATCTGTGGGCTGACAGAATCAGAGGCGGGAAGTGACAGGCATGAAACAGATTTTCAGAAGTATGTGGAGAGCAGTAAAAAAGAATATGGTCAGTCTTTTGCTTTTTGAGACAGGTTACAGAACGGCTTCCTTTCTGCTGGTAATGCATGCTGTCTCCGCTGCGGTCGATTACTCTTTGAAAGCGCAGAACTTCAGTTATCTGACGGCTGAAAACTATCTGAAATTTCTTGCAAGCCCCCTGTCTGTTGTGCTGCTTCTGGGGATTCTGATACTTATCTTACTGCTGTTTCTTATAGAGATTTCCGCCCTTTTATCCTGTTTCAGGCATTCCTACCAGGGACGGAAAATTTATACCAGCGACATGCTCATTGAGGGTGTGAAACGGTCCTGGGATTTTCTGAAAAACAGCCATGTATCCTGGTTCTGGTGTATTATTCTGGCCGCCCCCTTTTTGTCCATATATTTTCTTATCCGGGAAATTTCCTATATCAGAGTCCTGGAATTTACGGCCAGACAGATTTATAAAATAGTCAGTCCCCACTGGATTTTATACGGTCTTATAGGAATTATACTTCTCTTCTCCTTCTTATTCATCTTTTCTCTGCCCTATTGCCTTTTGGAAGAGCAGAAGAGTCGGAAGGGAATGAAAGACGGCCTGAAACTGCTGAAAAGGCAGTGGAAAAAGACGCTTCTGGGATTTGTCCTGCTTCATATTGGAATGCTGGTGTTTATTGCCCTGGTCTATGTGTTGGTGCTGGCAGGCATGACGGGCATCGCCATGCTGACAAAATCCGGTTCTTCGGTAGTCAGCTCAGTGCTCATATACAGCAGTTGGATCGACATGGGGCTTGGAATCTTTGCCGGTGCGGTGCAGTTGATCTGCAGCCTGGCATTTGTGTACGTGGTATATGCCAGATTTCATGTGCAGCCCCGGACAGAGGCTGCCATGGAAGCCATTATCCGTAACCATATCTGGTTTTCAAAAGTGGGCAGGCGGAAGATTGCAGCAGCCCTTACCCTGCTGCTGCTTCTGGGAGAGGGGACGTATCTTGTAGTCCTGGCCTCCTCGCACGACAGCGCGGTGAACAGCCTCCTCACCACCATGGGCGTCACGGCTCACCGGGGAGGCGCGCTGATGGCACCGGAGAATACCATAAGTTCTCTGGGATACACCATAGACAGCGGCGCAGACTTCGCGGAGATTGACGTGCAGGAGACAAAGGACGGGGAATTGGTGCTGCTTCATGACAATTCCCTGAAGCGGACAGCCGGTGTCAATAAAAATGTGTGGGAGATGGACTATGCGGAGATAGAGAAACTGGATGCCGGTTCCAGTTTCCACAAAAAGTTCCGGGGTGAAAAAATCCCCACACTGGACGAGGTTTTAAAATTTTGTAAAGGAAGACTGGACTTAAATATAGAGATTAAGTATAATGGTAAAAATAAGGGCATTGTAAAAAAAGTGGTCAGGGTCATTGAACAGAATGGATTTGAGGACCACTGTGTCATAACTTCCATGAATTACGGATTTCTGCAGCAGGTGAAAAAGGCAAACCCCAATATCCGTACCGGCTACATCATGACAATGACTTACGGAAGTATTTCACGGATCACAGCGGCAGATTTTTTCAGTGTGAAATACACATACATTGATGAAGAATTTGTCAGGGAGGCCCATTCCTTAGGTAAAGAAGTCCATGCCTGGACCGTCAATTACCGCGGTGACATCAAGCGGATGATCGATGTGGGAGCAGACAATATCATCACTGATAATCCGGTGCTGGTGCGTAAGGTAATGAACCGGGAAAGTGAGACGGAGACTGGCTTCTGGGAGCTTATGAAGTATGCCCTGAGAATATAAGACAGCTCAAGCGGAGGAAACAGATGGCATTAAATATGGCTAAAAAAGCCGGAACAGCGAAAAAGAGAAAAAGAGGCCAGCCTGTAGGCAGGTTTGCAAACAGAGTGCGCTACTATGATTTTAATCTGGTGGCAGTGGTACTGCTTCTCACCTGCTTCGGTCTGGTAATGCTTTACAGTACCAGTTCCTATCTGGCACAGGTAAAGAGGGGCAGTGACATGGCTTACTTTGGGAAACAGGCACTCATCAGCGCAGTCAGCATAGGATTCGCGCTGTGGCTGTCAAGGTTTGACTATCATGTGCTGTTTCACCTGTCACCCTTTATCTATGTGGCGGCCATGTTTTTAATGTGTCTGGTGCCTACACCTCTGGGTGTTACGGTCAACGGTGCGAAGCGGTGGCTGAAGTTCGGCCCGTCGTGGACACAGTTCCAGCCTTCTGAGATTGCGAAGATAGCTGTTATCACCTTCATTCCCTGTCTGATCATCAAGATAGGGCGGAAGATAAAGCAGTGGCAGTCCATGGTACTGCTTCTGGCGGTGGGCGGCGTGCTGGCCCTGGGCGCTTTCCTCTTGACAGATAACCTGAGTACAGGTATTATAATCGGAGCTATCACTGTACTGCTGATCTTTATGGCGCATCCCAAAATGAAACCGTTTCTCATCGGAGGAGCCATACTGGGCGGTGTGCTGGTGACTGTGATCGTCATCCTGCATATGACGCTGGGAAGCGGTGTGGGAAACATTGAGGATTTCCGTCTCCGCCGTATTATGGTGTGGCTGCAGCCTGAGCATTATTCCAAGGACGGCGGCTATCAAATTATGCAGGCACTGTATGCCATCGGTTCCGGAGGATTTTTCGGAAAAGGGCTGGGCAACAGTGTGCAGAAGCTGGGGCCTGTTCCGGAGGCACAGAATGATATGATCTTCTCGATCATCTGTGAGGAGCTGGGAGTGTTTGGGGGGATGATCGTACTGGCATTGTTCGGATATCTTTTATACAGGCTGTTTTTTATTGCGCAGAATGCGCCGGACCTGTACGGTTCCATGATTGTGAGCGGAATCTTCTTCCACATTGCCCTTCAGGTCATCTTGAATATCTGCGTAGTCATCAACCTGATTCCCACCACCGGAATCACACTGCCGTTTGTCAGTTACGGAGGTACATCCATTCTCTTTCTTATGATAGAAATGGGAATTGCTCTGAGCGTATCAAAACAGATAAAGTTTGAAACCTAGGAGTACCCGGCAAAATCCTATCGCAAAGGTGAGGACACATGGATTTTGACTTTGATCGCAAGACATGAACGGCTGCACATAGAAAAGGGTTGACAAATGGTGGTAAAGAAGATATACTTTGGTCATCAAAGTATTTCAAAAAAATCAAATCAGAAAAACAAATTCACAAGATGGATTTGAATAAGATGTATTTTAAAGGAGAATAAGAAATCATGTTAGAAAAAATGAGAGAAATCATTGCAGAGCAGTTAAATTGTGAAGAAAGCGAAATCAATCCGGAAACAAATTTCAAGGATGATTTAGGAGCAGATTCTCTGGATTTATTCGAACTGGTTATGGCACTTGAGGATGAGTATTCTGTAGAAATTCCTGCTGAGGAATTACAGGAGCTGACAACTGTGGGCGCTGTTATGGATTATCTGAAAAATAAAGGCGTTGAAGAATAATAACTGTTCAGCCGGTCTGTGCATGTAACTGCGAAGAGATTGGACAGTTACATCAGATAGGTCCACACTCTGAGAAGTTTCGAGTGTGGATGGAAACAAAGAAAGTGCAGATGAATGGAATCTGCCGCGGCGGTTGCCACTGCCATGGCAGGTTCTATTTTTTAAAATAATTACTTTGAAATACAAAATATTCTACAGCCAAAGGAGTTTGGGACGATATGGGAAAAACAGCATTTATATTTCCGGGCCAGGGAGCACAGTATGTGGGAATGGGCCAGGATTTTTACGATACAATGCCTGTCTGCAGACAGGTGATGGATAAAGCCGGTGAAATTACCGGTCTGGATATTCCGAAAATATGTTTTACAGAAAATGAGGAGATCCATATTACTGAGTATACACAGATTGCCATGCTGAGTGTGGAGGCAGCCATATTAAAGGCGCTTGAGCAGGAGGGTCTTGTGCCTGACGTGAGCGCGGGTCTGAGCCTGGGCGAGTACGGAGCCTGCATCGCTTCGGGGGTGCTCTCTTTGGAGGATGCATTCTTTGTTGTGCGCAAGCGCGGAATTTTCATGCAGGAGGCTGTTCCGTCAGGCGGCGCCATGTCCGCAGTCATGGGAACAGATGCGACAGTGATCGAACAGGCCTGTCAGGAGACAGAAGGCATTGTCTCCATAGCCAACTATAACTGCCCGGGACAGATCGTCATTACCGGGGAGGAGAGGGCAGTGGCAGAGGCTTCCGAAAAACTAAAAGAGCTGGGTGCCAGAAGAATCGTTCCCCTGAACGTGTCAGGGCCGTTTCATTCTGCCATGCTGACAGGAGCCGGGGAAAAGCTGGCAGAAGTTCTGGAACATGTGACAGTCGGGGAGCCAAAGATTCCCTACGCTGCCAACGTGACTGCTCAGTATGTGACAGAGGCCTCCCAGGCAAAGGATTTGCTGATCAGACAGGTATCCTCCTCCGTGAAATGGCAGCAGTGTGTGGAGACAATGATCGCGGACGGAGTGGACACTTTCGTGGAAATCGGACCCGGAAAGACACTGAGCGGATTCATGCGGAAGATCTGCCGCGATGTGAAGATGCTGAACATCCAGACAACGGAAGATTTCACAAAAGCAGTGGAAACACTGAAAAAACAGAGTACAGAAGCATAAGCGAGATGTAAATAACCGGAAAAGTGAGGGAATATAGTATGTTGGAAAATAAAGTAGCCTTAGTCACCGGAGCGAGCCGCGGCATCGGCAGAGCCATTGCCATTGCCCTTGCGGCGCAGGGAGCCGCCGTGGTGATCAATTATAACGGTTCAGAAGAACGCGCCCGGGAAACAGCCGACGCCATCAAGAGCCGGGGCGGCCGGGCATCTCTGTACCGGTGCAGCGTCGGAGACTTTCAGGCCTGCCAGGAGATGATCCAGCACGTGATCAAAGAATACGGGCATCTGGACATACTCGTAAACAATGCGGGGATCACAAGAGACAGCCTGATCATGAAAATGAAGGAAGAGGATTTTGACGCGGTCATTGAGACGAACCTGAAAGGCGCTTTCAATACCATCCGCCATGTTTCACGCCAGATGTTAAAGCAGAGAAGCGGAAAGATCATCAATATATCATCTGTGTCCGGAATCCTGGGGAACGCGGGCCAGGCGAATTACGCGGCCAGCAAGGCAGGTGTCATCGGGCTTACAAAGACCATGGCAAGAGAACTGGCAAGCAGAGGGATCACAGTCAACGCAGTGGCACCCGGTTTTGTGGCAACGGAGATGACAGATGTACTCAGCGAGGAGATCAAAGAGGCAGCCTGCAGTCAGATTCCGCTTGGAAAATTCGGAAAGCCGGAAGATATTGCTGAGATGGTGGTATTTCTGGCATCAGAAAAAGCAGATTACATTACCGGCCAGGTCATCAGTGTAGACGGCGGTATGAACATATAGGAGGATTTCATGAAAAGAGTAGTAGTGACAGGGATGGGGGCCATTACCCCGCTGGGATTAAATGTGGATGAATTCTGGAATGGCATAAAGGAAGGAAAGCACGGGTTTGGGGAGATCACCAAATTCGATGCTTCCGAATATAAGGCACACCTTGCAGGGGAAGTAAAAGGCTTCGTGGGCAAAGATTACATGGATGTGAAAGCGGCAAAACGTATGGAGCTGTTCTGCCAGTACGCAGTGGCTGCAGCAAAAGAGGCCATTGCCCAGTCAGGATATTCCCTGGAAGAAGAGGACCCGTACAGAGTGGGATGCTCTATTGGTTCCGGCATCGGAAGTCTGCAGACTGTTGAGAGAGAGCACAAGAAACTGCTGGAAAAGGGACCGAACCGTGTGAATCCCCTTATGGTTCCCATGATGATCTCCAATATGGCAGCAGGAAATGTGTCCATCCAGTTCGGTTTAAAGGGAAAGAGCATCAATGTGGTGACAGCCTGCGCGTCCGGCACACATTGTATCGGTGAAGCTTACAGAACCATTCAGTTCGGTGATGCGGATATTATGGTGGCAGGCGGCGCGGAGTCCTGTATTACCCCGGTGGGTGTCAGCGGTTTTGCGGCTCTGACTGCCCTTTCAAAATCTACAGACCCGGAACGCTGCTCCATTCCTTTTGACAAAGAGAGAGACGGATTTGTCATGGGAGAAGGCGCAGGTATTGTTGTTCTGGAGGAGCTGGAGCACGCAAAGAAACGCGGCGCAAAGATCCTGGCTGAGGTTGTGGGATACGGCGCAACCAGTGATGCCTACCACATCACCTCTCCGGCTGAGGACGGGGAAGGTGCGGCGAGAGCCATGAAGAATGCTGTGGATGAGGCCGATATCTCCCTGGAAGATGTGACTTACATCAATGCCCACGGCACCAGCACACACCACAACGACCTGTTTGAGACAAGAGCCATCAAGAAGCTGTTCGGGGAACATGCATATAAAATGAAAGTGAATTCCACAAAATCCATGATCGGACACCTGCTGGGAGCAGCAGGAGCCGTGGAATTTATCGCCTGTGTGAAAGAGATGGAACATAATTTCGTACACGTAACCGCAGGATACCAGGTACCGGACGAGGAGTGCGACCTGGATTATGTGACAGGAAACGGTGTGGAGATGGAAATCCCCTATGCACTTACCAACTCACTGGGCTTTGGCGGACACAATGCCAGCCTGTTGATCAAAAAGTACGAAGACTAGGAGGCCGCATATGGAATTTGATAAGATCATTCAGTTAATCAAGACAGTCAGTGACTCAAACCTGACCCAGTTTTCTATGGAGGAGGGCAGTCTGAAAATCTCCATGAAGACCAACAAACAGACCAAGATCATTGCAGCACCCATGATGGCACCTGCTCCCGGACCGGATATGGGCCCGGCAGCAGGCAGCCCTGCAATGCAGAACTTCCAGGCACAGGCAGGCCCGGCCCAGACAGAGGTTACATTCCAGGAAGCTGAGGAGACCATCCTCTCCGGAAATGTGGTGAAATCCCCGCTGGTAGGCACTTTTTATAATGCGTCCTCACCGGATGCGGAGGCATTTGTAAAAGTCGGAGATACTGTAAAAAAAGGCCAGGTTCTTGGAATCGTGGAAGCCATGAAGCTGATGAATGAGATTGAGTCTGAATTTGACGGAACCGTGGAACAGATTCTGGTGGAGAATGAAGAAGTTGTAGAGTACGGACAGCCCCTGTTCGTAATCCGTTAGGAGGCGTAGATATGAAACTGAACACAAAGGAAATTATGGAGATTATCCCTCACAGACAGCCGTTTCTGCTGATTGACACTATTGAGGAGCTGGAACCCGGTGTCCGCGCGGTAGGGAAAAAGTGTGTGAGCTACAATGAACCGTACTTTGCAGGACATTTCCCGAAGGAACCGGTCATGCCCGGCGTGCTTCAGCTTGAGGCCCTGGCTCAGGTAGGTGCAGTGGCAATTCTGAGCAAACCGGAGAATAAGGGAAAGACAGCGTATTTCGGAGGCATCAGCTCCGCAAAATTCAAGACAAAAGTAGTGCCGGGTGATGTACTGACCCTGGAGCTGGAGATCATCAGGGAAAAAGGGCCTATCGGCGTGGGAAAAGCAGTTGCCAGGAATCAGGACGGCAAAATAACCACATCCGCTGAGATGACATTTGCAATCGGATAGGAGATCGGATATGTTTCAGAAGATATTAATCGCAAACAGAGGAGAAATTGCAGTCCGCATCATCCGTGCCTGCAGAGAGATGGGAATTAAGACGGTGGCAGTCTATTCAGAGGCGGACAGGGATGCCCTTCACGCGCAGCTTGCGGATGAGGCGGTCTGCATTGGCCCGGCGGCTGCACAGGAGAGCTATCTGAACATGGAGCGCATCTTAAGCGCCACCATCGCCACAAAGGCGGAAGCCATCCATCCGGGATTCGGCTTTTTGTCTGAGAACAGCAAGTTTGTGGAGATGTGTGAAAAATGCAATGTGACCTTTATCGGCCCCTCCGCAGCAGTCATCAACAAGATGGGGAATAAATCAGAGGCCAGAAGGACTATGATGGAGGCAGGCGTCCCTGTGGTCCCCGGCACCAAAGAGCCGGTGTACACTGTGGAGGAAGCACTGAAGGAAGCAGAAAAGATAGGCTTTCCCATAATGATCAAGGCATCCTCAGGCGGCGGCGGTAAAGGCATGCGCATATCTGAGAGCAGAGAAGACTTTGAAGAAAATTTCAGTACGGCCCAGAGGGAGTCTGTCAATGCATTTGCTGACAATACCATGTATCTGGAACGTTACGTGGGCAGGCCGCGCCACATCGAAGTACAGATCATCGCAGACCGGTTCGGTCAGGTGGTACAGTTAGGGGAGCGTGACTGCTCCATCCAGCGCCGCCATCAGAAAATGATCGAGGAGTCCCCTTCCTGTGCCATCTCAGAAGAGCTTCGCAGGAAAATGGGGGAGACAGCGGTGCGTGCCGCAAAAGCAGTAGGTTACGAGAGTGCCGGGACCATAGAGTTTCTGCTTGACAAAAGCGGTGAATTTTTCTTCATGGAAATGAATACCAGAATTCAGGTGGAGCATCCGGTAACGGAATTTGTCTCCGGCGTGGACCTGGTGAAGGAGCAGATCCGGGTGGCGGCGGGACTTCCCCTGTCTGTGAAGCAGGAAGATATCTGCATGAGAGGCCATGCCATTGAGTGCAGGATCAACGCGGAGAACCCGGCAAAGAATTTCATGCCCTGTCCCGGCGTGATTGAGAATCTGCATGTCCCAGGCGGAAACGGTGTCCGCATTGACACAGCGGTGTATAACGGCTATCAGATACCGCCAAACTATGATTCCATGATCATGAAGGTCATTGTCCACGACAAGGACAGAGCGTCTGCCATTGCGAAAATGAGGAGTACGCTGGGTGAAGTGATCATTGAAGGGGTGCAGACAAACCTGGATTTCCAATATGATATATTGAACCAGAAGGATTTTCTGGATGGGAATGTGACTACACATTTTATAGAAGAGCATTACGAGTAACCGTTTAGGCATCTGAACAGTTATCATTACGAGTAAGGAGCAGGCAGATATGTCCAGATTAAAGGATTTATTCAAGAAGACTACCAATGTACAGGAGCCGGAGACCGAGGAGAGTAAAGTGCCCGGGGAAGAGACACCAGGCAGTGAAAACACCCCCTCCGTCCCGGAAGGTTTATGGGTCAAATGTCCCAAATGCGGGGAACTCCTCTACAAGGAAGACGTTGTAAAAAATGATTATGTATGTCCGAAATGCAAGGGATATTTCCGGATCAAGGCCAAGACCAGAATCCGTATGGTCGCGGACAAGGGATCTTTCCAGGAATGGTGTACAGGGCTTCATACCTTTAATCCCCTGGACTATCCGGAGTATGAGGAGAAGATCGCAAAACAGCAGGAAAAGACACACCTGGAAGAGGCTATCCGCATTGGTGAGGCCAGGATTGACGGCACCAGGGTGGTGCTGGGTGTCTGCGACGCCCGTTTTCTCATGGGGAGCATGGGATACGTGGTGGGGGAGAAGATCACCCGCTCCTTTGAGCGGGCCACAGAGGAAAAACTGCCGGTTATCCTGTTCTGCTGTTCCGGCGGTGCCAGAATGCAGGAGGGCATGGTATCCCTGATGCAGATGGCAAAGACTTCCGCAGCCATTAAAAGGCACAGTGAGGCAGGGCTTCTCTATATTCCTGTGCTCACAGACCCCACCACAGGCGGGGTGACAGCCAGCTTTGCCATGCTGGGAGATATTATCCTGGCCGAGCCGGGAGCGCTGATCGGTTTTGCCGGCCCGAGAGTTATTGCGCAGACCATTGGACAGAAGCTGCCGGAAGGGTTCCAGAAAGCGGAATTTCTGGTAGAGCACGGCATTATTGACGGAATCGTCACAAGGAACCTGTTGAAAAAAACCTTATCAGGGCTTGTGAAGTTTCATGAAAGAAAGAACGGCTACTGCCAGTTCACCAGGATTACTCTGCCGGAAATGGCGGAGGAAGGGGAGAAGAAACGCAGACGCAGAAACCGGGATAAGAACATGACTGCCTGGGAGCGTGTGGAGACGGCAAGGGATTCCAAACGCCCCACCAGCCTTGACTATATAGAGACTGTTTTTGAAGAATTTATGGAACTGCACGGAGACCGGGCATTTCGGGATGACGGTGCCATTGTGGGAGGTCTGGCTGTGCTGGACGGGCAGCCGGTGACCGTGATCGGTGTGCAGAAGGGGAGAAATACCAAGGATAACATTTTAAGAAACTTCGGCATGCCCTCCCCGGAAGGCTACCGAAAAGCCCTGCGCCTTATGAAGCAGGCAGAAAAATTCAACCGGCCTGTCATCAATTTCATTGACACCCCGGGTGCATTCTGCGGCATCGAGGCAGAGGAGAGAGGGCAGGGGGAGGCTATAGCCAGAAACCTGCTGGAAATGTCTGACCTGAAGGTGCCTGTGCTGAGTATCGTTATCGGCGAAGGCGGAAGCGGCGGTGCGCTGGCCCTGGGTGTGGGCAATGAGGTCTGGATGATGGAAAATGCCACATATTCTGTGCTCTCACCGGAGGGATTTGCCTCCATTCTCTGGAAGGACAGCAAGAGGGCAAAAGAAGCGGCAGAGGTCATGAAGATCACAGCCAGGGATTTGAAGAATCTGGGAATCATCGAACATGTGATACCGGAGGATATTCCTGCCTGTGCCCAGAACCTGCCGGAGATTGCCGAGGATATGAAAAACCGTATGCACCAGTTCCTTTCAGAGATGGAAGGAAAGACACCGGAAGAGCTGGCGGCCCTCCGGTATAAGCGATTCAGAAAAATGTGAGCCAGAAAGAGTTAGAGTATGAGAAAACCATTGATGATAGGTGATTTGACAGCTAAGATACCTGTGATACAGGGCGGCATGGGAGTGGGGATCAGCCTTTCCCGTCTGGCGGGCAGTGTGGCTGCCTGCGGCGGTGTAGGCGTCATATCCACCGCGCAGATCGGCTGGCGGGAGCCGGATTTTCGGGAACATCCCTTTGAGGCCAACTACAGAGCCATAGGGAAAGAGCTCCAAAAGGCCAGGGAGATCGCAGAGGGCGGCATTATCGGCGTGAACATTATGGTAGCTACCCAGAGATATGAGGAATATGTGAAAACTGCGGTGAAGGCAGGCGTGGATCTGATCATCTCAGGCGCCGGACTGCCCATTGACCTTCCGAAATATGTGGAGGGCACGAAGACAAAGATCGCCCCTATTGTATCCTCCCTGAAGTCCCTGAACGTCATCTGCCGTATGTGGGAGAGAAAGTATAAGAAGGCACCGGATCTGGTGGTCATTGAAGGACCAAAGGCAGGAGGCCATCTGGGATTTTCCAGGGAAGAGCTGGATACCTTTACAGATGAGTCTTATGACGGCGTGATTCGCTCCATTATTGAAACGGTAAAGGAATACGGGGAAAAGTTCAGCAAAAAGATTCCTGTGGTAGTGGCAGGCGGCATTTATGACAGAGCCGATATGGACCATGCGCTTTCGCTGGGCGCAGACGGAGTACAGATGGGGACCCGGTTCGTGACGACAGAGGAGTGCGACGCCGCGCCGGAATACAAACAGGCATACATCCGGGCTGAAAAAGAGGATATCTGTATTGTGCAGAGTCCTGTGGGAATGCCGGGAAGAGCGATCAAAAATGCTTTTATGGACAGGGTGAAGACGGAAAAGTGCAGAATCGAACACTGCTATCACTGCATCGTCACCTGCAGGCCCGCAGAGATACCGTATTGTATCACACAGGCACTGGTGAATGCAGCGGAGGGAAGAGTGGAGGACGCGCTTCTGTTCTGCGGCTCCAATGCCTGCCGCTCCCATAAGATTGAAAAAGTGGAAGATATCATGAAAGAGCTTGGCTGAAATGAGAAGGTGCCGGGATAAGAAATGAAAAAGGAAAGCTGCTGATATCTGCGGGAAACCGCGGAGAGGGCAGCTTTTTTGTGTTTTAAGAGGCCCGGCCGAATGATTCGACCGGGCCTCCCTAAAAGAGGATTTATTTTATGAAGGCTTTACATGTTGACCTTCATTTTATATTTTTTCTCCTGATATCTGCTTCCCTGTTCTCTGCCTTCGGTGTGCTCATTTACAGTCCCGGTGTTTTGGACACTGTGGAAATCATTCAGATGTGCACTGCCGAATTCTTCTTCCATCCAGATGTGGCGGAAGTTCTTTTTCTGCTGAATAGCCTGGCAGAATCTGCCGATCACAAAAATGGTTTTATCCCGTAACCCCGTTTCTGTTGTGCGTCTGGAAGAACGAAGCCAGTATTCCATCAAAGTCCAGCAGACTAACAGGAATCCAGCGGCAAAAATTAAAGTGACTATCAATCTTTCCAACATTATGAACACCCCTTTCCACGTTTTACTTGTTATCTTTATATTAATTCTTTTGATAAAAATAGTCAATGATTAAATGGAAGAAAAATCATATTTTCTAAAAATTTAATGGTATAACAGGATTCGTTTGATTTTATACTACAGAGGCAGATACCATTTGACGCCAGATATTGTCACAGACCGGAGAGATAGGATGACCGTCCTTATCTGTGAGAACCGGCAGGCGTGTCTCTTCCAGCTCTTCCAGGCAGGCAATCTTTCCCTCCGCGTAGTCTGTCATGCGGGCAGCACAGCTTTTAAGGCGTTCCATCAGACCGCCCAGCCGGATATCCAGGACTTCATATCCGAAACATTTATTTTCCGCAAACCACTGTTCCTTCAGGGCATGTTTAAACTGTTCCACAAGCCCTGCGGTTTTGATGCAGGATTCGGCAGTCGCCAGAAGAGCGGCTCTGTCTTCCGCGTCGTAGGCAGCTTTCGCATCAAGGCCCAGGGTCACTTTTCTGGCGAGCACTTCACTCAGAAGCGCAAGCGTGCCAAAAACAGGGGCATACTCCCCGCCCTTTTCGGCAATGGCCCGAAGCTCTTTTGCACAGCGTCTGTAATGCTCCGGATAGGTCTGCGCATCCACATGGCAGTCATAGATGCCCATGAGGACATCCTGATACAGCAGATATCTGGCGGGGGCGGCACTCATTTTACCGGGCATAGGATTATCAGGTGTCAGGTTCGGGTTGTCCAGCTTCAGAAAATCTTCCAGCACAGCGCCGGTGCAGGCCAGAAGACGGGGCGCCAGATCCCGGTCGCCGGCGGCCCGGGTATAGTTAAATTCTGCGAAGAGTGAGAGTACGGGAAGTACGGCGGACTGGGAAGCTTCACCGCCGTCATCCCCCCATCCGGTCACAAGTACATTGGTGATGCCATGTTTTTCACATTGTCTCAGGGCAAGACGGGATACCTGCATGCTGTGGCTGATAAGAGGGGCATACCCGTTCCATTTCCAGGCACCTCCGGCAAACCCCACATTTCCGGCCAGTTCCCTGTGGTATTTCATCATCTGGTCATAGGTCTCTTCATCTCGGGAATAGTAATCCCAGTAGAGAAGCTCTACATTTGCCGGAATCTTCTTCTTGATATCCTCTGTGATATGGAATTCTCTGCCGTAGTATTCGCCTCCGGAGATCATTTTGAAAAACATATCACTCCACATCATAGCGGTGTATCCGTATTTTTCACAGATTTCCAGGACGCGGTGCAGATGGCGTTCCATAATATCAATGCGTTCCTCATAGCCGAAACGGTTCAGGTAAGCGCCACGGCCGATCATCTCCGCTTCATCCATTCCGATGTTGATGGTGCGGCTTTGAAAGGTCTCTGACCAGGTGCGTACCATGGCTTCTATCAGACTGTAAGTATCCTCGCTTCCGCAAAACAGAATATCTCCCGTGTCATGTACCGGCTCAAAGGCAGGCCAGCGGAAAATCGCGTTTAAATGGGCCAGGGTCTGGATGCAGGGCACCATCTCTATACCGAGGGCTGCCGCGAATCTGTCCAGCTCCTGCAGCTCCTGTTTGCTGTACCGGCCCCTGAAATGTCCGAAATAAGGGTATCCCTCCACTTCATACGTGTCCTCTGTGTAGAGCATGAGCCGGTCATATCCCATGAGGGAGAGTTTGATAATAAGCCTCCTCACAAAATCAGGGCTGCACACAGCGTTGCGGGAACAGTCAGCCATGTAGGTGAGATGCTCAAAGACTGCCTGTTCTTCTTTGGCAGCGCTTTGGCAGTTTTGGGTGATCCATTCCTTGATGATCCCGAGGCCGCGGAAAAATTCAGAGGTTCTGCTGTATGTAATGCAGGCTCTATCCCCGTCCAGACGGACAGACAGGCCGCTGCCGCTTTTTTTCGAAGTGATTTCTATGCAGCGGTCCCCGGTCATATCTCTTTCCAGATATTCCGCAGCGGATAAGGCTCCGGTCATCAGAGACGGGTCTATATGTGCAAGATTAAAAATTTCCATAAGTGATCTCCTTTTCTTACTCTTCAAACTTATTCCGGTGTCCTTTTATTGTAAAGGAGTTTTAGGGAGGAGTCAACGAAAGAAACTTCAGCACGAAAGAAACTTCAGCAGCACGGATAAAACAATAAAGATGTACAAGAATAATAATGTAAAAATCATAGGCAAAAGACTATGATCATTGTTATGATAAAACTATTTTACAGCCATGAGAAAAGGGACTATACTATGATAAAATCATAGAATGAAAGCTGGTGTTTTTATGGAGAGAAAAGAAAAGATGCGGATTTTGTGGAAGTTGTTTTATTCTACATTGTACCTGAGTGCTTTTACCTTTGGGGGAGGATATGTGATCATTACCCTGATGAAGAAAAAATTTGTAGATGAGTACCGCTGGATTGAAGAGGAGGAGATGCTGGATCTGGTGGCTATCGCCCAGTCTTCACCCGGACCCATTGCAGTAAACGGAGCCATTGTAGTGGGGTATAAGCTGGCGGGCATGGCGGGCGTTCTGGTCTCCATTCTGGGAACGGTACTGCCTCCATTTGTGATTCTCACGGTTGTTTCTTTCTTTTATGAAGCTTTCCAGTCTAATTTCTACGTGAAAACCACACTGGACGGCATGCAGTGCGGGGTGGCTGCAGTCATCGCCTCTGTAGTTTATGACATGGGAAAAGGTGTGATAGAGGGGAAGAGTCTGGTGTCCAATCTGATCATGGCGGCTGCCTTTACTGTCACTTTTTTCTTTCAGATGAATGTGGTCTATGTAGTGCTCATATGTATCGGACTTGGGGTGTTGAGGGTCCTGTGGGGAAGAAGAGGTGAGAAGTCATGATTTATCTGCAGTTATTCTGGAGTTTTCTCCAGATAGGATTATTTAGTTTTGGAGGCGGCTATGCGGCTATGCCCCTGATTCAGAATCAGGTAGTGGCTGTCCATGGCTGGCTGACCCAGAGAGAGTTTACCGACCTGGTCACCATTTCCCAGATGACACCCGGACCGATCGCCATTAATTCCGCTACTTTTGTAGGCTCTAAAATTGCAGGAACGGGAGGCTCTTTGGCAGCTACTATAGGCTGTATCCTGCCTTCCTGTATTATCGTGTCCCTGCTGGCTTATATGTATATGAAGTACAGAAAACTGGACATGATGCAGGGTATCCTGAACACTCTGCGGCCTGCCGTGGTCTCCATGATTGCCACTGCCGGCATGGCAATTCTGATTACTGCCTTCTTTGGTGAAGAGGGAGTCGTGAAATTGTCAGCTATGCGCTGGGATGCGATAATCATCTTTATTCTGGCCGTGGCGGCGCTGAGGCTGAAGAAATGGAATCCCATCCTTGTCATGGTGCTGGCCGGTGTTCTGGAACTGGCCTGGAAAGCAGTCGGCGGCCATTAAACAAGAGACTGTCTGAAGTATTCTGCCTCGGGATTTTCATGCCCTCAGTTTAAAAACACCTGGCAGGAAACTGGCATGTGGGCAGTAACAGTACAAAATCTATATTGTGTTTCCAGTTCCGTGAATATTGACTTTTCGACCTGTGTATACTATACTAAGAATAGTAATTCGCTGTAGTAATACGGTGAAAAACAGGACTTATATATGTTCATAATGCGGGTTGAACGTTTCTACCAGCTACCGAAATAGCTGACTATAAGTCCCCTGATAATTGGGGGCTTTGCAGTCTGGTTCCGGTGGCTGGTTTTTTATTTTCAGAAGGATTCTGAAAAGTACGGCGGCCGGATTCAGCAATCGCTCCTTGTATAGGAGGTAAAACATGAGAAAAGAAGAAAACAGGGCAGATACTTTTATATTGAAGGGAAATATCTGCTACAGTGAGACGGCAGAGACGGTCCGGACCGTTCCGAATGCTTACCTGGTATGCCGGGAGGGCATCTGCCAGGGGGTGTTTGAGGAACTTCCGGAAGAATGGAGGGACTTCCCGTTGACAGACTGTGGGAATGCCCTGATCCTGCCGGGATTGGTGGATCTGCATCTGCACGCGCCTCAGTACGCATTTACGGGCCTTGGCATGGATATGGAGCTTCTGGAGTGGCTGGATACACGGACATTTCCCGAGGAGGGAAAGTACGGGGATATGGCATACGCGGAAAAGGCATATGGCATATTTACAGAAGACCTGAAAAACAGCGCAACCACCAGGGCGTGCATCTTTGCCACACGCCATGTGCCGGCAACCATTCTCCTGATGGATATGCTGGAAGGATCGGGCCTTAAAACTATGGTGGGAAAAGTAAATATGGACCGGAACGCGCCGGATTATCTCTGTGAGGAAAGTGCGGAAAAATCAGCTCTGGACACCCGCCTGTGGCTGAAGGAGGTAAACGGAAGATACAAAAATGTCAGGCCCATCCTCACACCGCGGTTTATCCCAAGCTGTTCGGATGATCTTATGAAAATGCTCAGTGAAATCCGAAAGAAGTATGATCTTCCCATCCAGTCTCATCTCTCTGAGAATAAAGGGGAGATTGCCTGGGTGAAGGAACTGTGCCCCTGGTCCTCTTTTTACGGGGATGCCTATGAGCAGTTCGGTATGTTCGGGGGAAATTATCCGGCAGTTATGGCGCACTGCGTACATCCCACAGAGGAAGAGATTGTATTGATGAGGAAAAACGGGGTCTTTGCAGCCCACTGTCCTCACTCTAACACCGATTTATCCTCAGGGGTGGCACCGATAAGGAGATATCTGGATGAGGGTATCCATGTGGGCCTGGGAAGTGATATTGCAGGAGGCCATGTACTCTCCCTGTTTCAGGTGATGGTGGGCGCTGTGCAGGCATCCAAACTTCGCTGGCGTCTGGAGGATGATACGCAGAAGCCGCTCACTGTGGATGAGGTGTTCTACCTGGGCACAAAGGGAGGCGGCGCCTTCTTCGGGCAGGTGGGCAGCTTTGAAAAAGGGTATGAATTTGACGCGGTGATCATGGATGACTCCAGACTGAAAACACCCAGAAAGCTGACATTGAAAGAACGTCTGGAACGTGTGGTATACCTGTCAGATGACAGGGATGTGATAGGAAAATATGTGGCAGGCAGAAAAATCTTTGCAGCTATTTAGTCAGGTCTGCGCATTTGCTGCACAGACTGTGCACAAGAGTGGCAGCAGCGGCTGTTCACAGATGGAAAAGAGGGATGATTTATGGGAGTTGGCAGTTCAAAGAATCGTGTGGATGCCTGGGAAAAAGTAACGGGGCAGGCAAAATACACGGCGGATCTGATGCCGCAGAATCTGTATACGGCAAAAGTGGTACACAGCACCATAGCAAACGGATGGGTAAAAAGTTTTGATCTGGAAGAGGCATTAAAGGTTCCCGGCGTGGTGAAGATCGTCACCTGTTTTGATGTGCCTGATATTCAGTTTCCGACACCGGGGCACCCCTGGTCAGTGGAAAAGGCACATCAGGATATTAAGGACAGAAAGCTTCTGAACCGGCGGGTACGCATGTATGGGGATGACATTGCAGCTGTGATCGCGGAGGATGATATCGCAGCCAGACGTGCGGCAGATAAGATTAAAGTGGAATATGAGGAATACCCGGTGATACTGGACCCGGAGGCATCCATGAAGGAGGGAGCACCTCTTCTGCATGAGGAAAAGCCGGGAAATGTGATCGCGCACACCAGTTTTGTGCTGGGGGACGGAAGTTTTGAGGAGGCGGCCTGTGAGGAAGGGCTGGCCGTGATCGAGAAGGAGTACAGGACACAGCCGGTCCAGCACTGTCACATTGAGGTGCCGGTTTCCTATGCCTATATGGAGAAGGGAAGGATCGTCATAGTGACCTCCACCCAGATCCCCCATATTGTGAGGCGTGTGGTCAGCCAGGCTCTGGGGATTCCCATTGGGCAGATTCGGGTGATCAAGCCGTATATCGGCGGCGGATTCGGCAACAAGCAGGATGTGCTGTATGAGCCGTTAAACGCGTTTTTATGTACCCAGGCAGGCGGTCACGGCGTCAGGCTGGAGCTGTCCAGGGAGGAGACTCTTGGCTGTACCCGTGTGCGCCATGCGTTTACCTGGAAGATCAAAGGGGCAGTCAGGGAGGACGGCACACTGGTGGCGAGGAAATATGAAGCCTACTCCAACCAGGGCGCTTATGCTTCCCATGCTCACGCCATTGCAGCCAACGCAGCCAATATTTTCAAACAGCTTTACCAGGATGAGAAGGTTCTGGAGTCGGACAGCTATACGGTTTATACGAACCTGATGACAGGCGGTGCCATGCGCGGATATGGGATTCCCCAGGGGGATTTTGTGACAGAGTGCGTGGCTGACGATCTGGCCCGCGCTGTGGGTATGGACCCCCTTGAGTTCCGGTTGAAAAACTGTGTGAAGGAAGGGTATAAAGATCCGCATCTGGGCATTGCCTTCCACTCTTACGGGCTGAAAGCCTGTATAGAAAAAGGGAGGGAATATATCCGCTGGGAGGAAAAACGAAAGGCATATGAGAACCAGTCCGGGCCCGTGAGAAGAGGCGTGGGTATGGCAATCTTCAACTATAAGACAGGGGTTTATTCCATTTCTCTTGAGACGTCATCCTGCCGTATGGTTCTGAATCAGGACGGCTCCATGCAGCTCTTTATGGGGGCAACTGAGATCGGCCAGGGAGCTGACACGGTGTTTACCCAGATGGCAGCAGAGATCACAGGCATAACGGAGGACAGGATACATATAGAGACCGTACAGGATACAGATACCACGCCTTTTGACACAGGAGCCTATGCTTCCAGGCAGACTTATGTGAGCGGAAAAGCTGTGAAAAAGACAGGAGAATTGTTTAAGCAGAGGATTCTGGAGTATGCGGCATTTAAGCTGAAGCTGCCCTGCGGTGATATGCCTTTGGGAGCGGAAAAAAATGCAGAGGCAGGCGCAGGTGTTTCTGAAGCTGCGGAAGCATGTGCTGAATCGTCAGCGTGGAAGAGGCTGGATATCAAAGAGAATCAGGTGATCGACAAGGCCTCAGGGGAGGTGCTTCTTTCCCTGGCAGCCCTTGCGGAGGAGGCATTGTACAGCCTGGAAAAATCTGTGCATATCACTGCTGAGACGACCAGCCACTGTAAGGAAAACTCCTTTGCCTCAGGTGTCTGCTTTGCAGAAGTGGAGGTGGATATGCCGGTGGGTAAAATCCGCATACTGGATATCATCAATGTCCATGACAGCGGAAAACTGATTAATCCCAGCCTTGCCAAAGCGCAGGTGCACGGGGGCATGAGCATGGGCATTGGTTATGCGCTGAGTGAAGAACTGCTGGTGGATGAAAAGACAGGAAGGCCGCTGAATGCCAACCTCCTTGACTATAAGATCCCCACAGCTATGGACACACCGGATCTGCATACGGATTTTGTGGAGATGGATGACCCCACAGGTCCTTTCGGCAACAAAGCGCTGGGAGAACCTCCCACTATTCCTGTGGCTCCGGCTATCAGAAATGCCGTGCTGCACGCCACCGGAATTGCTTTTGATTCCCTTCCGCTGTCACCGCAGAAACTGGTGGAGCGTTTTATGAAAGAGGGAATGATCGGAGCCAAAAGCGGGAAGTTAAAAGGGGGTGAAACACATGTATGACATTGAAAAATATTATCAGGCCAAAGATGTGGAAGACGCTGTGAGAGCACTGGAGGAAGACGCGGATGCGGTGGTGATCTCCGGAGGAAGTGATGTGCTGATCAAGATCAGGGAAGGGAAGCTTGCCGGCTGTTCCCTGGTAAGCATACATGGGATACCGGCTCTTGAAGGAGTCAGGATGGAGGCGGACGGCACCATTGTCATAGGTCCTGCCACTACATTTTCACACATCACCTATGACCCTGTGATACAAAAATATATCCCTGCACTGGGATGGGCAGTGGATCAGGTGGGAGGCCCCCAGATCCGCAACATAGGAACCATCGGGGGAAATGTCTGTAATGGCGTGACGAGTGCAGACAGCGCGGCTCTGCTTTTTACTCTGAATGCGGTGCTGGAGCTGACAGGTCCCAAAGGCACAAGAGAGATACCTGTTGCTGAGTTTTACACAGGTCCGGGCCGGACCCTGCGGGAACATGCAGAGATTCTGACTGCCATAAAGATCACCAGGGAGAATTACCAGGGATTTTACGGACATTATACAAAATACGGGAAAAGAAACGCTATGGAGATTGCCACTCTCGGCTGTGCGGTACATGTGAAATTAAGTGCTGACAACATGCGGATTTCGGAGTTCCGGCTGGGATTCGGCGTGGCTGCGCCTACCCCCATACGCTGTTTTAAAACAGAGGAAACGGTAAAAGGAATGGCGGTTACAGACCCGGAACTGTATGAGAAGATACAAGAGGGAGCAGTCTCTGAAGTGACACCCCGTTCCAGTTGGCGTGCATCCAGGGAATTCCGTCTTCAGCTGGTGCGGGAGCTGTCCGTGCGGACTGCAAAAGAAGCCATAGAAAAAGCTTCAGGAGGTGAGGCAGATGCTTAAGATCATAACCGTGACCGTCAATGGAAAAGAGACAGAACTGGCAGTGGATGACAGGGAAGCCCTGCTTGATACTTTAAGAAACCGCCTGGGACTTACCAGTGTGAAACGCGGCTGTGAGGTAGGGGAATGCGGCGCCTGTACGGTCCTTGTGGACGGCGAAGCCATTGATTCGTGTATCTATCTGACCATGTGGGCGGAGGGAAAACACATCATGACCGTGGAGGGCTTAAAGGGCAGAAACGGGGAACTTTCCCCTATCCAGACAGCTTTTGTGGAGGAGGCTGCAGTCCAGTGCGGCTTCTGCACACCGGGTCTTATTATGAGCGCAGTGGAGATTGTGGGCACAGGGAAGAGATACAGCAGAGAAGAACTGAAAAAATTGATCTCCGGACATCTGTGCCGCTGTACAGGGTATGAGAATATTCTGAATGCCATGGAAAGGATTGTGGAGGAGACTTACCGGACGGTAAACCGGGAATAAACACAATAAAATAAGAATCAGTCAGCGGGATACGTTTGCTCACAGGCAGCGTATCCCGCTTTTTGTATCTATAAGAAATATAAATCAGGTAAGATTGATTTTTTTCTGATGGAATGCTTTTCGGTACTGGGTAGGCGTGATTCCTTCATAACGCTTGAAAAGCTTCATAAAATATTTCTCGTCCGAAAATCCGCACATATCCGCAATCCGGTAGATAGACAGAGTCCGGTTGGTAAGAAGATTTTTGGCAACAGAAATTCTGGTGCGGTTCACGTATGTAAGAATAGGATATCCGGTATATTTTTTAAAGATATTGGTCAGATAAGTAGGGTGGTATCCGAATTGCGCCGCTATGGATGCCACACTGAGCGGCTGGTCATAATGGGTCCGGATCCATTCTATGACATCAAGAACATGGATCGGCACACCGGAATCCAGAAAACGGTTGATCTGGAAAGACTCGTCTGTCACTTCCATAAGCAGCAGATTTAAAGCATAGTGACATCTCCAGGTCGGCACATAATTTTCCCTTTTGGCAATATCAAGAAGCTGCACAAAGAGAAGTCTTGAACGTCTTTCCACAGATAACTCCCCGTATTCGGGGAGCAGAAAATTTTCCCTGGGGGGGGGGGTAGAAGTGATATCAGCAGATTCTTTGAGGATGGGCCGGTTTCGCAGAAGACTTCCCCGATTATAGATGGAATAATCCGGGTCTTTTACATAGAAATGCACCCAGTAATAAGACAGCTCCCCGTCTGTCTGGTGATATCCGTAATGAAGGGTATTGGGAAAAAGAAGAATAAATTCATTCTCCCTGACATCGTAATTGGTCATGTTTTGTGTAATGTGTAAAGTTCCTTTAATTACAATGATCAAAACAAAAGAATCAATATTTCGTTTCGGATGTACAAAGCCATCTTTGCTTGCCAGGTTGCCGCAGGATATATACTCTACCGGCTTGCTGGCATCGGAAATAAAATAGAGCATGGCATTCCCTCCCATCTTAATTCTATGGTATATAACGATGCAGTCTGAGTTGCTGTGAAGCCGTAAGGCGGAATAGTAACGTCTGATGAACAGTTACTATAGTATCACAAAAACAGAAACCCCGGACAGCGATTATGGCAAATAATTGGAAATGACCACTTTTTCTTGTGTATTGTACGTTGTTTGAGATTTTCAGTATGGTAACATAATGTCATCAAATAAAAGTGCTTGCAAGCAGAGTAACTGATAATAAAGATTGATAGATCAGGAGGGTTTATAACATGAAAAAGAGACAGATTTTGGCGTTGGCTCTGGCAGCAGCAATGGCTGCAGCCGCAGTAACAGGCTGTGGTGCGCCGTCCAGGCCGGACGGTTCCGGTGAGACAGGGGATACAGATTCTTCAGGCGGTTCAGGGGAAGAATCAAAAGACGGAGTTGTGGAATTGACCTTTATGGGATGGGAGGCATCCCCTCTGGAAACCCAGGCTGTGAAGGACGGAATTGCAGCTTTTGAAAAAGAAAACCCAAATATAAAGGTGAATTATACACCTGGACTTGCCGGCTCTGAGTACAACGCAAAATTACTCTCATCCGCGGCGGCGGGGTCTCTGCCCGATGTAATGTTCGTGGCAGCGGAGAGCTATCGTGCCATTGTCTCAAAGGGAGCATTGTGGGATATCACGGATCAGTTTGATGAGAGCTATCCGTTGGATGATTTCATAGATTCCTCCCGTCAGATCATGGAGGTGGACGGACATGTATACGGTATCTCATCCTGTACCGTATCTCCAATCGTTTACTACAATAAAGACGTATTTGACGCAAAGGGTATTGAGTATCCAAGCGCGGACCCGGAGAACTGCTGGACTATTGATGAGTTTCGGGATATTGCAAAACAGCTCACATCAGATGATATTTATGGCGTGTACGGACTGGAAACTGTGGCAGATACCTTAAATGCACAGTTACTCTCCAACGGCGGAACAAGATACAACGAAGACTACACAAAGAGTACAATGAATTCCCCGGAGAACAAAGAAGTATTTGAGACGATCAAGGCAATCCGTACAGAGGATGGTTCCGCACCGGATGCCTCCACATTAGACGCGGTGGGAATGTCCGCAAAACAGATGCTGCAGACAGGAAAAGTTGCTATGCTGGTGGACGGCTCCTGGTCGCTTCAGGAACTGGCTGCTTCCGGAATGAATATCGGGATGGCTCCGCTTCCGTCTTACGGAAAAGTGCTTACCACAGGACAGGCACATCTGCACTGTATTTCCGATACCAGCAAACACAAGGATGAGGCATGGAAATTCCTCCAGTTCCTGTCAGGAATGGATTACCAGGGTGCTCTTGTAAAGAGCGGACTGTGGATGCCGAACCGCTATTCCATGTATGAAGATGATGCAGTGGCACAGTGGTATGATGAAAAGGTGCACGGAGACAGCTACAAACAGATGCTTACATATTTTAAGGACGCAGTTGTTGATCCTACAGCTTTACAGCTTACCTCACAGGCAAGAGACATAATTGCTGAGGAGACGGACATGTATTTTAAACAGGATCAGGATATTGATACAACATTACAGAATATGGATACCAGAATCGATGAGGCAATTCAAGACGCATTACAGCAGTAAGTGGTAGAAAACGATGCACCCTGCACTGCGCGAGCTGTGCAGGGTGCATTTCCATGCAGACAGGTATCCGGTCTGGGACAGGAGGGTAAGAGTGGGAAATAAAAAGAAGATAAGCAAGTTAAAGGATGACAGCAAATGGGCCTGGCTCATGCTGGCTCCCAATGTCATTGGATTTTTGTTATTTATGCTGATACCGGTGGTGGCAACCCTGGTTCTCAGCTTTACCAAATATGATATGCTGACAACCCCAAAGTTTATAGGTCTTCAGAATTACATCAATATGGCAAAAGACCCTATTATCTGGGAGGTTACGAAGAACACCATCATTTATACGGTTATCACGGTTCCGATTGGTATGTGTTTTTCTCTGCTTTTAGCGGTTATGCTGGATCAGGAGATCGGATTTAGGAGATTTTACAGGGCAGCGTTTTTCCTGCCGGCCATAACATCTATGGTTGTGGTTGCGATTGTATGGCAGTGGATTTATAATCCGGATTACGGTATTTTGAATTATGTGCTCTCTCTGTTTGGAATTCAGGGGCCAAAGTGGCTGTTAAACACATCTACGTCCCTGGTATCCCTGGCAATTGTAGGTATCTGGAAAAATGCAGGTTATAATATGATAATTTTCCTGTCAGGGCTTCAGGGAATTTCCACCAGTTATTATGAAGCTTCTGAGCTGGATGGGGCAAATAAATGGCAGCAATTCAGATATATCACAATCCCCATGTTGCGTCCCACAACCTTCTTTATTTTTGTCATGTCCATCATCAGCTCCTTCCAGGTATTTGACCAGGTCATGCTGATGACAAAAGGCGGCCCGGGGCGTTCTTCCTCTGTTCTGGTGCATTACCTCTATCAGAATGCATTCCAGTATTTTAAATTGGGGTATGCCTGTGCGATCGCGTATCTGCTGTTCTTCATTGTTATGATCATAACAGTGTTCAATATGCGCATGGAAAAGAACATGCGTGAAATTTATTAAAGGGGGAAACGGGCAATGAGCAATAAGAGAAAAAAGTTGATTGGTAAGATAATAGCCCATGTGATTCTGATTCTGGGATCAGTGATCATGCTGGTTCCCTTTTTCTGGATGCTGTCTTCCTCTTTTAAAAGTCTGGGAGAAGTGTTTGTGTTTCCGCCGACTTTGTTTGGAGAGCGGCTTGTGTGGGAGAACTACACACAGATCTCCAGCAGATTTGATTATTTCGCATATTTCCTGAACAGTGTAAAGGTTTCCGCCTGGGTTGTATTTTTTCAGGTGTTTACCTCTGCTACGGCAGGTTATGTGTTTGCGAAAATGAATTTTAAGGGCAGGGATAAAATATTTACCCTGTATCTGGCGACTATGATGATTCCCTTCCATGTGACGGTTATCACAAACTTCCTGCAGATGTCCATGTACGGGCTGGTAAATACCCTGTGGTCCCTGATGCTCCCTGCTTCTGTATCCGCATTTGGAACATTTCTTATGAGACAGTTTTTCATTACCGTTCCCAATGAGCTGGTGGAGGCAGCCAAAATTGATGGCTGTAATCCGATCGTGACCTTTTTAAGGATTGCATTTCCCATGGCAAAGTCAACGATTGCAACACTGTGTATTTTCTGCTTTATGAATGTCTGGAATGATTATTTCACACCTCTCATTTATATTAATGATGCGAGAAAGTATACCCTCCCTCTGGGGCTTGCCAGTATGAAAGGGATGTATTCTACGGACTGGCCGGTACTTATGGCTTCTTCCGTAATTGCGGTACTTCCGGTGCTGATCGCATTTTTATGTGCTCAGGATGCTTTTGTAAAGGGTGTTATGATGTCAGGCATGAAAGACTGATTTATATGGAAACGGAGATGATGGAATGCGTTTTATGGAATATGATTCACCGATCATGTGCGGAATAGGGAAAGTGATGGATATTCTGTGGCTCAGCACACTGTGGTTTCTATGCTGCCTGCCTGTAGTGACCATAGGTGCATCCACCACGGCACTTTATTATACGTCGGTGAAGGCGATCCGCAGGAACCGGGGATATGTGACAAAGACCTTTTTTCACGCTTTGAGGATGAATTTTTTCCCGGCATTGGGAATATGGATTCTGTACATGGCAGGGATAGTATTGTTTTATATAAACTTTGTTTTCGCGGCAGCACTCAAGGATGACAGTTTCCGGTTTTTTACCGTAGCTGTCTATGGATGCCTGGCATTTGTTGTTCTGTCTGTTGGATGCTATGCATATCCCGTTCTGTCAAGATGCAGTATGAAATGTTTTGAAATTCTGAGGTTTTCAGCGGGATTGATGGTGAAGCATTTTCCCTATACGTTTCTCATGGTTCTGACGGTAGTATTATGTGCAGCGGCTATGTGGTATGTTCCTTTGTTTACATTTTGCCTGCCTGTTGTCGGAACATTGTTTTTCTCCGTTTTTATGGAAAAAGTGCTGATACGCTACACGCCGGAAACGGAAAAATGTGGATGGTATGCAGAAAAATAAAAAAATAAGATGGGAGATGAAGTATGAGTAACTTAAAAATGGCAAAAGGCCGGCAGGTTAAAATCCTGGACCCGGAGCTGATACGCCGACGGGAAGAAAATAAAAAATATCTGCTGGAGCTGGAAAATGAAAATCTGCTCCTTCCATACACGCTGGAGGCCGGCCTTTATAAAACGTCAGAGCTGCCCACAGGCATCCACGGAGGATGGGAATCCCCCCTTTGTGAACTGCGCGGGCATTTCCTGGGACATTGGCTTTCGGCAGCGGCAATGCATTACGAGGCTTCCGGGAACCGGATGGTAAAGGCAAAGGCGGATGAAATTGTGGACATCCTGGAGAGATGCCAGAAGGAGAACGGAGGCAGATGGGCAGCTTCCATACCGGAAAAATACTTTTACTGGATTGGAAACAAAAAGCGGATCTGGGCGCCGCAGTATACGGTTCACAAGACCTTTATGGGTCTTATTGATATGTACGAGCTGGCAAATAATGAAAAGGCTTTAGAGATCGCCGTACGTTTTGGGGAATGGTTCTATGACTGGAGCGGCCGTTATACAAAGGAACAGTTTCAGGGAATCCTGGACGTGGAGACTGGCGGTATGCTGGAAATCTGGGTTTTGCTGTATAAGATCACAGGGAAGCGCATGTTTCGGGAACTGATGGACAGGTATTACCGCTGTGATCTGTTTGACGGTCTTCTGGAAGGCAGGGATGTGCTGACCAATATGCATGCCAATACGACTATACCGGAAGTTCTGGGAGCGGCCGCTGCTTATGAAGTGACAGGGGAAGAAAAGTGGCTGGAAATTGTAAACGCCTACTGGAATATGGCAGTCACCAAGCGGGGCACATATGCTACCGGAGGACAGACCTGCGGGGAGATCTGGAGTCCCAAGATGCATCTGGCCAACAGGCTGGGGGATAAGAACCAGGAGCACTGTACGGTTTATAATATGATGCGGCTGGCTGACTTTTTATTCCGCCGCACAGGAGATGCTGCCTATATGGATTACTGGGAAAGAAATCTATACAATGGCATAATGGCTCAGGGATACTGGAGGGGAAGCTTTACCCACGGCAGGAAATCCATGTATCCGGAAGAAGGGCTGTTGACGTATTTCCTTCCTCTGCGGGCAGGAGGACAGAAGGGGTGGAGCAGCAGAACCCAGGATTTCTTCTGCTGTCATGGTTCCCTGGTCCAGGCAAATGCCGCGCATAATACAGGGATGTACTACGCAGGGGAAGACAGTCTGTATGTATGCCAGTATTTTGATTCGGAATACAGAGGGAAGATTGGGAATACAGCGGTTATTGTACAGGAAAAGATCAATTCGCTGAGCGGAAGTGAACATCTCTCCAGCGATTCGCCCGGCCGGCAGAAGATCACAGATGTCACAGCCAGGCAGCCGTTTCACCCTGACAGACTGGTATTTGATCTGGAGATTGAGGCGGAGGGAGAAAAAGAATTTTCCATTTGTATCCGGATACCCTGGTGGATACAGGGAAATCCTGTTATCCTTGTGGACGGGCAGACTGCAGATGTGGAGGCAGAAAAGAGCAGTTTTGCCAGGATAAAAAGGGTCTGGAGCAGAAACATCATTCATATTGAGCTTCCAAGGGGAATCCATGTGGAGTATCTGCCGGGCAGGCCCGATATGGCGGCCTATCTGGATGGGCCTGTAGTGCTGGCCGGACTGTGCGGGGAGGAGCGCACCCTGTATGGAGATCTCCAGGAGCCGGAGAAGATTCTGGTATCCGACAACGAGAGAGAATGGGCTTACTGGCAGAATACATATAAGACCATCGGGCAGGACAGGGGAATTCGTTTTGTTCCGCTCTATCAGGTGGGATATGAGGAATATCAGGTTTATTTTCCGCTGAAGGGGAAAAATCATGATCTCCCACTTGAAAAGTAGAAAACCTTACGGTATAATTTCAATGATATGGGGTATTTGGCCGACAATGTCCATGTACCCCTTTTTCGTGGAAAAACCAGGAGAAAAAAGGAACCGATAAGGAGATTGATAATATGAGTACCGTAAGAACAAGATTTGCCCCAAGCCCCACAGGAAAAATGCATGTGGGAAATTTGAGAACTGCTTTATACGCGTATCTGATCGCAAAGCATGAGAACGGAAGCTTTATGCTCCGTATTGAGGATACAGACCAGGAACGTTTTGTGGACGGCGCGCTGGAGATCATTTACCGCACACTGGCAAAGACGGGACTGGTTCACGACGAAGGCCCGGATAAGGACGGCGGCTACGGCCCTTATGTCCAGAGTGAGAGAAACGCACAGGGCATTTATCTGAAATACGCCAAACAACTGATCGAACAGGGAGATGCATATTACTGTTTCTGTACAAAAGAGCGTCTGGATTCCCTGAAAGCCAGCGTGGGAGAGGACGGCAAGGAAATTGCGGTCTATGACAAGCACTGTCTGCATCTAAGCAAAGAGGAAGTGGAGGCAAAGCTTGCTGCAGGAGAACCCCATGTGATCCGCTTCAATATGCCGGCAGAGGGAACCACAACCTTCCATGATGATATTTACGGTGACATCACTGTGCCGAACAATGAACTGGATGACCTGATCCTGATCAAATCAGACGGCTATCCCACCTATAACTTTGCAAACGTGATCGATGATCATCTCATGGGGATCACCCATGTGGTGCGCGGAAATGAATACCTGTCCTCCTCACCGAAATATAACAGGATCTACGAGGCATTTGGCTGGGAGATTCCCACGTATATACACTGTCCGCTGATCACCAATGAGGAGCACAAAAAGCTGAGCAAACGCTCCGGCCACTCCTCCTATGAGGATTTGCTGGACCAGGGATTTCTCACAGAGGCAATTGTAAATTACGTGGCGCTGCTTGGATGGTGCCCGGAGGACAACCGTGAGATCTTCAGCCTGGAAGAGCTGGTGAAAGAATTTGACTATCATCATATGAGTAAATCCCCGGCTGTGTTTGATATGACAAAGCTGAAATGGATGAACGGAGAATACATCAAAGCGATGGATTTTGACAAATTCTATGACATGGCGCTTCCGTTTGTGAAAGAGGCAGTCAAAAAAGATCTGAACCTTGAGAAAATAGCGGGCATGGTAAAGACAAGGATTGAAGTTTTCCCGGATATCCCGGCTCTCATTGACTTCTTTGAGGCAGTACCGGAGTATGATGTGTCCATGTACACACACAAGAAAATGAAAACCAACCCGGAAATCTCACTGGAGGTTCTGAATAAGGTCATACCGGTTCTGGAAGGTTTTGACAATTATACAAACGATGCGCTGTATGAACTGCTCTGCGGTTTTGCAAAGGAAAACGGCTATAAAAACGGACAGATCCTCTGGCCTGTACGCACCGCCCTTTCCGGCAAGCAGATGACACCTGCCGGTGCTACGGAGATTCTGGAAGTGCTGGGAAAAGAAGAGTCCATGAAACGTCTGCATGCTGCAGTGGAAAAACTGGAGCAAGCATAAACAAATACTATTGGAGTAACCCATATATGCAGAAAAATTCCTCACAGGAACGAGCAGTATCCCACAACCGGGGCCCCATGATGCTTCTTGCAGGCCCCGGTTCCGGGAAAACAACCACCATCACCATGAGGGTGGCTAACTTAATAAAGGAATACCAGGTAACTCCTTCATCCATTCTGGTGGTGACGTTTACAAAAGCGGCTGCCAGGGAGATGAAGGAGCGTTTTTTACGCCTGTGTGATAAGGAAGGTATGACAGGCCCTTACAGGGAGGTGACCTTTGGTACGTTTCATGGCATTTTTTACGGAATCCTGCGCCATGCCTATCGTCTGTCCGCAAAGAACATTCTTGGGGAAGAGCGGAAATACGATATTTTAAAGGAAATCGTCTACCGCCAGAGAATGCGGATTGACGACGAGAAGGAGTTTTTTGAGGGGCTGGTACAGGAAATCTCCATTGTAAAAAATGGCAGGATGCCCATAGAGCATTATTATTCCGCCAACTGCCCGGATGACACATTCAGAAAGATTTACCGCTCCTATGTGGACGCCTGCAGACAGTCCAGGCTTCTGGATTTCGATGACATGCTGCTGTACTGTTATGACCTTCTGACAGGAAGAAAAGATATCCTGGCCGGTTGGCAGAATAAGTTCCGGTATGTGCTTGTGGATGAGTTCCAGGACATCAATCAGCTTCAGTATGACATTATAAAGCTGCTGGCAGCGCCCCAGAATAACCTCTTTATCGTGGGGGATGATGACCAGTCCATCTATGCGTTCAGAGGTGCAAAGCCGGAGATCATGCTCCATTTCCCAAAGGATTTTCCGGATGCAGAGACAGAACTGCTGGCCTGTAATTACCGCTCCACAAAGCAGATCGTGGAGGCCTCCAAACGTGTGATCGGGAGAAACAAGAACCGCTATCCCAAGGAGTTTTTTACAGAAAACGGAGAGGGAAAACCGGTGGTGGTGCGTTCGTTTGAGGATGGCAAGGAGGAGGAGCTTTTCGTAAAGGAATGTATAAAAAAGGCAGTGCAGGAGGGGGAAGCCTACGAGGAGACAGCTATTCTCTACCGCACGAATCTGGGGGCCAGGTTCCTGGTGGAGACATTGATGGAATACCAGATTCCCTTTCAGATGCGGGATGCCCTGCCGAATCTGTATGAGCACTGGATATCCAGAAATATCATTTCCTATATAAAGTTGGCCCAGGGCGACAGAAGCCGCCGGGAATTTCTGCAGGTTATGAACCGTCCAAACCGTTATATATCCAGGGACGCGCTGGACGATGCCACAGTGTCCTTTGAGGGGCTGCGCTGGTTTTATGAGGGAAAGGACTGGATGTGCGACAGAATCGACAAGCTGGAGGAAGACCTGACAACACTGAAGCGCATGACACCCTATGGGGCAATCAATTATATCCGGTATGGCATCGGGTATGAAGAGTATCTGAAGGATTACGCCTCTTACCGGAAGATCAAAGTGGATGACCTGTACGAAGTCATGGAGGAGCTGGCAGAGAGTGCCAAAGGATATAAAAGCTTCGGTGAATGGTTTGCGCATATTTCCGACTACACGGACAAGTTAAAGGAACAGGCAAAGAAACAGGATATTGAGAAGAAAGGCGTCACAGTGTCCACTCTGCACAGCATCAAAGGCCTGGAATTTGACCGGGTGTTTCTCATGGATGTGAATGAAGGGACTATTCCCTACCATAAAGCTGTTTCAGACAGCAGCATAGAGGAGGAGCGGCGGCTCTTCTATGTGGGCATGACAAGGGCCAGAAAAGAGCTTTACATACTTTATGCAAAATGCAGGCACGACAAGGATTTGGAAGTGTCAAGATTTCTCAAGGAAAGCGGGCTTATACCGGAAAAGAAGGAGTAACGGCTGTGGAAAAGGTTTGGGTTTTTTACGGAAAAACAGAGAGACTGACAGGCAGAGCAGAAGAAAAAGGTGAAAAAGGAAGGCTGGAAACACGGGCCGGACGTGTTCTTCTTGCCCATGCCTTAAAAAAGCTGTACGGACTGTCCGTTCCGGATGGAGAGGAAGGGGCAGCCCAGCTTGAAAAGATGCTTGCAAAAGGAGAAAACGGAAAGCCATATCTCCACGGATATCCTGAGATCCATTTTAATATCAGCCATTCCGGCGCATATGCGGTCTGCGCTCTGGCAGGGATTCCGGTAGGGATTGACATTCAGATCCGTCAGCCGGTGAGAGGAAAAAGGCTTCTGGAGCGGACTATGAATGCCCTGGAACAGGAAGTGATCCAAAACGCCAAAGACCCGGAAATGGCATTTGCGTTTTTCTGGGCCAGGAAGGAGAGTTATCTCAAATGGAGCGGGGAGGGAATCACCAGGGACCTTTCAAAACTGTCCATGGAAGATGCTGTCATGGAGGAAATTCCGGTGGAAGAGGGATACGTCTGTCAGGTATGTACGGCAGTTCCGTTTTCCTTTGAAAAAATAGAATTACCGTTACAGCTTTGAAGAAAGGAAAGTCCGTTCAGCAAAAGACAGCAGCAGGCGGCACGCTTCGGTGCAGGAAGACTGCGGCGTGGAATCCTGAATTACTGTATGAAAAAGTCCTGCGGGCAGAAGACGGCTGCGTTTCGACGCAGAACCCCGGCCGGCAGGACTTTTTTCAAATATGGCCATACTTTGTGAAAGTACAGGGGATGGATTGAAACAGCTTAAAGTGCCATAGAAAGCTCGTCGATCTTTTTCAGCTCTTCTTCCGTAAACGGAGCACTTTTGAGTACTTTCAGGTTATCAAGAATCTGTTCTGCCTTGGAGGCACCTACAAGTACACTGGTCACTACGTCATCTTTCAATACCCATTTCAGCGCCATCTGCGCAAGACTTTCTCCTCTTTCGGATGCAATCCGGTTCAGACCCCGGATGCAGTCAAGACGGCTGTCTGTGAGCTGTTCTGCGTTTAGGAAACGTCCGTCTGTGACTACCCGGCTGTCCGAAGGGATTTCTTTTAGATAGCGGTCCGTCAGCATGCCCTGGGCCAGCGGGCTGAAGGAGATGATCCCTTTTTTCTCCTCCGCGCAGGCTTTCTTCAGACCGTTGTTCTCTATGGTGCGGTTGAAGATGTTGTAGGAGTTCTGGTTAATGACAAAGGGGCATTTCAGTTCCTTTAAAATAGCAGCCGCCCTCTTCATAGTCTCCCCGTCGTAGTTGGACAGTCCCACATACAGGGCTTTTCCGCTTCTCACTGCCTGATCCAGGGCACCCATGGTTTCCTCAAGGGGAGTTTCAGGGTCCATTCTGTGATGGTAGAAAATATCCACATATGCAAGGCCCATGCGCATAAGACTCTGGTCCAGGCTGGCAGTCAGATATTTTCTGCTGCCCCAGTCCCCGTAAGGACCCGGCCACATATCATAGCCGGCCTTGGTGCTGACGATTATCTCATCCCTGTAGGCGGATAGATTTTCTTTTACGATCCTGCCGAAATTTTTCTCCGCGCTTCCCGGTTCGGGACCGTAATTGTTTGCCAGGTCAAAGTGGGTGATGCCGTTGTCAAAGGCAGTAAAGCACAGCTTTTTCATGTTGTCATAGACTGCGGTGTCACCAAAATTGTGCCATAGTCCCAGGGAGACTGCAGGAAGCTTTAGGCCGCTGTATCCGCAGCGGTTGTATGTCATGGTTTCATATCGTTTGTCATCTGCTCTGTACATAAGTGATCTCCTTTTGTAACTGTTCAGTGTCCTCACAGTTACAGGCAAAAATCCATACAAAATCGCCTTTGGCGATGGGATTTTTACTTGGCTGTGAAACATTTTCTTACGGTCAGCGCAGTAAATGCGCAGACCTGCTGAATAATTGTCATCTTTTCTTGTTTCTTTACAAAGTTTAGCACTTCAAGTATACTTGAAGTCAATAAAGGACCTTAACTTTGTTATATACGCCGAAAATAAGGAGGGTATTATGACAACATACACAATAAAACAGGTTTCCCAGATGTTTGGGCTGCCGGCATCCACGCTCAGGTACTACGAGGAGATCGGTCTTTTGCCTGCAGTGGAAAAGACAAAGGCAAATCAGCGCATTTATACCGAAGAGCATATCGGCCGTCTGGGCGCCATACGCTGTTTTAAGGAGACGGGCATGTCCATGGCAAAGCTTCTGGAGTTTTTTACATACGAGGAGGAGGAACAGGAGCATATCGAGGAAATCCTCGCTCTGCTAAAGGAGCAGGACCGGCATGTGGCAGAGCAGATTGAGAAACTGCAGTCTGCCAGAAAGCAGATAAACCGTAAACTGAGATATTACAGTGACATTAAGGCGTCCATGGACAGCGGGAGTGCATATCCTTTCTGGGGTGACTACTAAAAAAGGCTGCCGCTGCTTCCGAATGCGCGTCATAGCGTGTGAGTCTTCTCATGACCGAAAAACAGCTCTCCCTGCCGCTGCTTCCGGGTGCGTATCAGAGTGTGTTGATCTTTTTCTGGTCAAAGGCTTTCCGGTACTGGGTGGGAGTCATGCCTTCAAACTGCCGGAACAGTTTCATGAAATGCTTTTCATCCGCGAATCCACACATGGAAGAAATCTGCCGAATGGTCAGGGAATGGCTGTTCAGCAGATTTTTTGATACGCTGATGCGTGTGCGGTTGATATAGGTGACAAGGGGATAACCGGTGTACTGTTTGATCAGTGCAGACAGATAGGTAGGGTGGTACCCGAATTTTTCCGCCAGGCCGCTGACTGTAAGGGGCTGGTCAAAATGGCTCTGCACCCATTCTATGATATCCTGCACGGCAGTCGGCAGAAGATCCTGTCCAAAGTGCTCTGCCTGCAGATACTCACGGCTGATCTCCAGAAGCAGCAGATTCAGCGCATGGCGGCAGCTCCAAGTCCTCTGATAGCTGCTGCGCTTAGCCAGATCCAGAAGCTGGAGAAACAGGAGCTGGGAACGTTTTTCCATGGAGATTCTGCCGTGCTCCGGAAGAAAAACCTGCTCGGCAGAGAAGGCATCTGTGAGGGGAAAGCCCCGGGCCTGCTGATAGATTCCGACAGAATGAGGCAGATTTTTGACCGTATCCGCAGGAGTGCCCGGCAGTGCAAAATGCGCCCAGCAGTAGGAGAGATATCCATGGGAGGGCTTATAACCATAATGGGTGATGCCGGGAAACAGGACGAAGAATTCCCCCGGGCCCACATCGCAGGCCCTGTCGTCCTGGCAGATGTGCAGTGTTCCCTCCTGCACCAGGATCAGAACAAAGAAGTCCAGGGTCCTGCTTAAATGCATAAATCCGTTTTCACTTATAAGGTTGCCGCAGGTCAGGTATTCTGCCGGCTTTGAGGCATCACAAATACAATGCAACATCTGGGATATGACCACCTTTTCTTTTGATTTATATGTTGTTTCCGAAACTGTAGATGATACAATCATTTCATAAGATAAAACCTGATAAACAAAGGGAAAAACAGGAATCCGGCTGCTGCCTTATAAAGTTTTCCATATCTTTATGGTAGCACGGGGAATCTTGGAATTCAACATGAAATTTAGGAGGTATGGCATGTTAGAAAAGAAAGTGAAAATGATGCCGCTGGGCGATGTGTCGATTCAGGATGATTTCTGGAAAGAGTATATGGAGCTGGTGAGAAACCATGTGATCCCTTACCAGTGGGAGGCATTAAATGACAGGATCGAGGGGGCGGAGCCCAGTTACTGTATTCAGAATTTCCGTGTTGCCGCTGGTATGGAGGAAGGCTGTTTTCAGGGAATGGTATTTCAGGACAGTGATGCCTATAAGTGGCTGGAGGCTGTGGCCTACTCTCTCATGTGGCATCCGGACAAGGAGCTGGAGGCAACGGCGGATGAGGCCATTGATATCATCTGTGCGGCACAGCAGCCGGACGGGTATCTGGACACCTATTATATTCTGAATGGTCTGGAAAAACGCTTTACAAACCTTATGGATCACCACGAGCTCTACTGCCTGGGTCATATGGTGGAAGGTGCTGTAGCCTATTATAAGGCAACCGGAAAACGGAAATTTCTGGACACAGCCATTGGCTATGTAAATTGTGTTTATGAAAATATAGGAAATGCGCCCGGTAAGAAACCCGGATATCCCGGTCATGAGGTAGCGGAGATGGCCCTTGTGGGACTCTATGAGGTGACAAAGGATGAAAAACATCTGGAGCTTGCCAAATATTTCATTGACCAGAGGGGGCAGGCACCGCTGTATTTTGCAGAGGAGAGGGAAAAAAACGGCAATGATTTCTTCTGGAAAGACAGTTATTTCCAAGACCAGTATTATCAGGCCGGCAAGCCGGTCCGCCAGCAGGACAGGGCAGAAGGCCATGCGGTGCGTGCCGTATATCTCTATACGGGAATGGCTGAAGTGGCCAGTGCAGCCGAAGACCGGGAGTTATTTGAAGCCTGCCGGAAAATCTGGAATAATATTGTGGAAAAGCAGATGTATGTAACCGGTTCTATCGGTTCCTCGCAGTACGGTGAGGCATTTACCTTTGACTATGATCTGCCAAACGATACGGTTTACGCGGAAACCTGTGCTGCCATCGGATTTATTTTCTTTGCCAGAAGGATGTTTGAGATCACAAAGGACAGCCGGTACACAGATGTGATGGAGCGCTGTCTCTACAACGGAGTGATCAGCGGCATGTCCCTGGACGGTAAGAAATTCTTCTATGTAAATCCTCTGGAGGCCGTGCCGGAGGCTTCCGAGAAAGATTATCACAAAAAACATGTGAAAGTGGAGCGTCAGAAATGGTTCGGATGCGCCTGCTGCCCTCCCAATGTGGCCCGTCTCCTCTCCTCCATCGGGGGATATGCTTATGAGTACAATGAGAAAGAGATCTATATGAATCTGTTTATCGGCGGCAGTATGCAGGCTGTTCTGAACGGGAAAAAGAATCAGTTCCGAGTGGAGACTGATTATCCGTGGAGCGGTGATGTGAAGATACAGGTGGAAAATGAGGCGGATACGGCGTTTACATATGCCATCCGCGTGCCGGGCTGGTGCCGCGGCTATAGCCTGAAACTCAATGGGGAAGCGGTGGATTGTCCTGTGGAGAACGGATATCTGCTTTTAGACCGCTGCTGGAAGAACGGGGACGTGCTTGTATTTTCCATGGAAATGCCGGTGGAACTGGTGGCAGCCAATCCAAAAGTCAGGGAGGATGTCGGTAAGGTGGCAGTGATGCGCGGTCCGGTTGTGTATTGCCTGGAAGAGGCGGACAACGGGGACCAGCTCCAGGAATTATACCTGGATGAGAATCCACAGTTTACAGTGAAATATGAGAAAGATCTGCTGAAAGGGGTTGTGACACTGACCACAGAGGGAAAACGCCTCTCAGAAGATGAGTGGGACGAGAAAACACTATATAAATCCTATGCGGGAAGAAAATTTGAGCGCCAGACGCTGAAATTCATTCCATACTATGCCTGGACAAACAGGACAGTGGGTGAGATGCTTGTGTGGGTGAGGATTTGAGATACAGACAGAGGCCATAAATAGGAAACGCCGGACTGCGCGGGATCAAGGGTATCCCGGGGTCCGGCGTTTTCTATTCACTGCCATTTGGAGCAGGCTTTTTTAAATTTACGGCAGATGCTTCTTTGTCTCACTGTCCAGCACATTCCGCATTTTCTCCAGCAGGGTATCATCGGTAAAATACGATTTTCCGTACTGAAGATTAAAGTCGTAGTCAAAGTCCGGCGGATTTTTTCCTGTATTATGCTGGATGATCGTCTCCGCCTTATCCAGAGCCTTTACCAGACGGGCTTCGGGCGTTTGGCCGTCCTCATACTCCTGCCAGACGGCCATGAAATCTTCTTTTTGTTTTTCGGGCAGCAGGGAGAAGACACGGCTGGCAGCACGGTACTCCTCCTGGTACTTGCGGGAGCTGTCCGGGTGGAGTGCGGCGGAGATATCGCCTTCATAGATTTCCCCTATGTCGTGGAGAAGACACATGAGCAGCGTTTTTCGGGCGTCCAGCCCGGGGTACTCTTCCAGCATGACCGCGGCAAAGAGCGCCAGGTGCCAGGAATGTTCCGCGGTACTTTCCTGTTTCCCGGAACCGGTCCAGGCTGTCCTTGTCACGGATTTCAGCAGTTCCGTCTCTTTCATAAAAGCCAGATAGGCGTCTATGGTTTCTTTCATGATCTCTCTCCTTTTTAAAATGAACCGCGTCCAAAAGCGTATTGGAAAATTTTCAAGCGCTTACATGAACTGCTGCAAAAAAATGCAGTTTCAGGACTTGCGGAGATAGTATCAGCATAAGATAAGAAGAAAAAAAGGTCAACAGAAATCTGCGCAAAACCATATATACTCTGCGTCGAGATATTTTTCGTATGAAACAGGGATTGTCCTCATATATTATCTTAAAGAGGTGAGACAATGAGAGAAAGGGATATTATACGGTTATTTCCCCAGAAGATCAGGGCAGCCCTGGAGCATGCGGAGTTTGATATGGAGCACTTGTATGAAATCAGGCTGAGGGTCAACGCGCCGCTGATCTTAATTTACAAAGGGAATGAGTATTTTCTTACAAAAGAAGGAAAACTGACCAAGCAGATGCAGGGCGTCTGCCAGGTAGAGGCAAAGGACCTGCGGGAGACCATGGAGTATGTGAGCAATTATTCCATGTACGCATTTGAGGAAGAGATCCGGCAGGGATTCATCACCATTCAGGGAGGCCACCGTGTGGGAATTGCCGGTAAAACGGTACTGGACGGAGCAAAGATCAAAAGCCTGAAATACATATCTTATATAAATCTGAGACTTTCACACCAGATAAAAGGATGTGCCAACCAGATCCTTCCCTATGTGGTCAACAAGGGGAATGTCTGCCACACCCTGATTATTTCCCCGCCCATGTGCGGGAAGACCACCCTGCTGCGCGACCTGATTCGACAGGTCAGTGACGGCAATACCTATCTGCCGGGCATGTCAGTGGGGGTGGTGGATGAGCGTTCCGAGATCGCCGGTTCCTATCAGGGGATTCCGCAGAATGACCTGGGAATCCGCACGGATATTTTGGACTGCTGTCCAAAGGCGGAGGGTATGATGATGCTGATCCGCTCCATGTCACCGGAAGTGGTGGCCGTGGATGAGCTGGGGGATTATGAGGACATTCATGCCATTGAATCCGTTATCCACTGCGGATGCAAGCTGTTTGCCACGGTTCACGGAAGCTCCATTGAGGATATCAAGAGGAAGCCCCTGATGCAGCGTCTGGTGCAGGAAAAGATATTTGAGAGGTATATTATTCTCCACAATAAGGACAAGGCAGGAAAAGTGAAGGCCGTGTTTGATGAGAGGGGCACCTGCCTGTTTGATGAAACAAGGAGGAGAGGAACTTTATGCTGAAAGTGCTGGGAGTCTGTCTTGTGGTGCTCTCCTGTACGGCTCTGGGCTTTGAGAGAAGCCTGAAGCTTACCAGAAGACTTTCCGGTCTTCGGGAGCTTCAGCGGATGGTCCTGCTTATAAAAGGAGAGATCAGCTACCGCAAGGAGGCGCTTCCGGAGGCTCTTATCCGGGCAGCAGGCAGACTGACCCCGCCGTTTTCCGATTTTTTGAGAAATGTGGCAGAGCGGGCGGATGCCTATGACGGAATCTTGTTTGCCGATATTTTTATGCAGGAGGCGGAAACCGCATTTGGAGACAGTGCGCTTACAAAAGAAGACAAGGAGGAGCTAAGACAGCTGGGCCAGTATCTGGGCTATCTGGATATTTCCCAGCAGGAAAATGCCATGGCTTTGTTTCAGCAGGAATTGGAGCGGAAAATTCAGGCAGTGCAGGCTGAGATTCCTGTGAAAAAAAGACTTTATCAGAGTCTGGGGGTGCTGGGAGGAATATTTCTTGCCATTACGCTGATCTGAAAAAAAGGCAGGGCACGCGGGACATGAAATCCAGGAGGAAGGGAGGAAGATAAGTGGAGGTAACAATTTTATTCAAAATCGGCGCAGTGGGGATTCTGGTCTCTGTGCTGTGCCAGATTTTAAAACACAGCCAGCGGGAAGAACTGGCTTTTTTGACAAGCCTTGCCGGACTTTTACTGGTGCTGTTCTGGGTGCTGCCTTACATTAACGATTTATTCCAGACCATACAGGAGTTATTTGCGCTGTAGAGGAAAGGAGGGCTTTGGATGGAAGTGGTGAAAATCGTCATGCTGGGCATGACAGGAGTGGTGCTGGCGCTGTTTTTAAAAGAGACAAAGCCGGAGTATTCTCTGTATCTGAGCCTGGCAGTGGGAATCTGCATCTTTACCTTCATGGCGCAGAAGCTCTCCTACCTGCTGGACTCTGTGCTGAAGATCCAGGAGTATGTGCCTGTGGATACAAAATATCTGACCATACTGCTGAAAATGATAGGGGCTGCCTACATCGGCCAGTTCTCCGCCAGCATCTGCAAAGACGCGGGATACGGGGCTATTGGGAACCAGATTGAGATCTTTGTCAAACTTTATATCATGGTATTGTCCATGCCGGTGCTGCTTGCACTGATGGAGGCCATCTACGGGTTTCTGGTATGAAAGGGGGGATAGGAAAAAGAGTCAGGGCAGCAGGATGCGTGCTGGCAGTGCTGTTTCTGGTATTGGCTGCGGCAGTGGAGGTGAGAGCCTCTTTTTTTTCGGCAAATGCAGGACAAGATGTGATGAAAAACCAGCCGCAGAATACCGTAACGCAGGATGGGCAGCCAAAAGATAACGGGGACGGAAAAGCGGCGGAGAAGGGGAATGCGGCGGAGAACGGGAATGCGGCAGAGAACGGGAATGCGGCGGAGAACGGGAATACGGCAGAGAACAAAGACGCAGCAGATGAAAAGTCAGAGGAAGAGATCCGTCAGGACACACAGAGTGCCACAGAGGAAAAACTCATGGATGACATGGAGTTAGAGCAGATGCAGGATGCCATCAATGAGCTTCTGGGGGAGGAAAGCTTCAGTCTGGAGGACGCCCTGCATAAGATTTTAAGCGGAGAGAAGCTGTTCTCAAAAGAGTATTTTTTTGCGCTGGCCAAGAATTTTCTGCTGGAAAACCTGGCGGCGGAGAGGGATACCATGATCCATGTGGTGCTGCTGGTGCTGCTGGCTTCTCTGTTTTCCAATTTTTCCAATGTATTCAACAACGGACAGATGGGGGAGATCAGTTTTTACATTGTATACATGCTTCTTCTGGCAGCTTTGGTGCATTCCTTCGGTACACTCAGCATAGAGATAAGTGAGGGGCTGACAGGCTTTGTCACTTTTATGAAAGCGCTGATGCCCTCCTACTTCCTGGCAGTCACTGCGGCTACGGGGAGTGCCACAGCCATGGTCTTCTATGAAGTGGTCCTGGTGCTGGTGTATGTGGTACAGGTTATCTTTTTAAAAGGTGTTCTGCCGGGTATCCATATATACGTGCTGCTTCAGCTTGTAAACTTTCTGCACAGTGAGGATTTCCTCTCCAAAATGGCAGAGCTTGTGAGGACCATAGTGGAATGGGTCATGCGGACCTGTATAGCAGTTGTGATCGGAATGCAGATCATCCAGAACATGATAAGCCCTGCCATAGACACGCTGAAGCGGGACGTCATCGGCAAGACGGCGGCAGCTATCCCGGGCATCGGAAACGCCATAAACGGCGTGACAGAGGTAGCCCTCGGAACCGCTGTCCTGGTGAGGAACGGGCTGGGAGTTATCGGGATCATAGTCATCCTGTGTGTGGGACTTCCCCCTGTCATCCGGCTGGGGATGACGACTCTGCTCTACAAGCTTTTGGCAGCCATTGTCCAGCCTATTTCGGACAAAAGAATGGTGGGGGCTCTGGCTACCATCGGGGACGGCTGTATGCTGCTTTTAAAGGTGCTGCTCACCATGGAACTGCTGTTTTTGATCACCATTGCAGTACTCACCATTTCATTTATCGGACATTAGGAGGCCGGCAATATGACAGATACCCTTTACGGCTGGATGCGGAACCTGGCGTGCTACTTTATTTTTTTATCCGCAGTGATGCATTTTCTGCCGGACAACAATTATAAAAAGTACATTCAGTTTTATATGGGACTGCTTCTGATACTCCTATTGCTCTCGCCTGTGCTGGATTTCCTGCAGCTTGAGAATAAAATCGACGCGGGTGTGGACCGGTACATGGAAGAGGAGGAGCGGGACCGGGAGGAATGGGAGAACTATGCAAGGGAGATTGAGGAGGAGTACGGCTGGAATAAAAAAAGTGAGGATACCGGGGATACACAGCCGCAGGATGAGGAAGATTCCCTGCAGGAAGGAGCGGTGGGACCATGAAGCCATTTCCGGAAATGCTGAAAAAGGAGCAGATTGTGGTAGTGCTGCTGGCAGGCATCCTGCTGCTTATCATTGCCATGCCTGTGAAGAAAAAGGATACCGAGGAACAGACTGCCAAGAGTACACCCACAAGCGAAGCAAGCCAGAAAACCAATTATGAGGACCAGCTTCAGCAGCGGCTTAAGGAGGTGCTGGCTGAGGTAAAGGGAATCGGAAAGACAGACGTCTTCGTCACATTTGAGGACACAGGAGAGAGGGTGGTGGAAAAGGACGGCACAGACACCGTATATTCCAAGGATTCCAAGGGCAACCAGGAGCCGTATCTGTCAAATGAGCGTTACCCGAAAATAAGCGGCGTAGTGGTTGTGGCCGAGGGCGGGGAAGATCCCCATGTAATTCAGAATATTCAGGAGGCTGTGCAGGCATTATTTCAGGTAGAAGCCCATAAAATTAAAGTAATGAAGATGGTGACTGACCGCTGACGCCCAAAAAGGCGTTCTTTCGGCAGGGCAGTTGCTAAAATGAATTAAAGGAGTAGCTCGCATGAAAAAAATCTTTAAGAAGAATCAGGTCATTATCACCGCACTGGCAATCATGATCGCGGTTGCCGGGTACATCAATTATTCAGATAACCATCTGGGGATTGACAAGACACTTAAGAAAGCCAGCACAAACACAGCGGATGATAAGAGCAAAGAGACAGCGGACGCAGACGGAATCGTGGAGGATATTGACAGCCTGGATTACGACCTTACAGACGAGTCCGCTTTACTTGAAGAGAATGCAGCGGCGGAAAACGGGGATACCGGCACCACAGAGGACAATAATACAACACAGGATCAGAGCTCCTCATCCACAGACGGCACAGCCACTGGGGAGGACGGAAACACCACGGACAACAATGCAGACAGCAAAGACGCGTCCGCTGAGACACCAGGTGAGGCAGTTCTGACAGGAGCATCCAATTTTGTGGCACAGGCAAAGGTCAGCAGGGAACAGGTGCGCTCCGCCAACAAAGAGACCCTTCTTGAGATCATCAACAATGAGAACATTGGAGACGAGCAGAAACAGGAAGCCATTGCATCCATGGTGAAAATGACAGATCTGGCTGAGCAGGAGGAAGCTGCGGAGCTGCTGCTGGATGCCAAGGGATTTGAGAACGTGGTAGTGAATCTGACCAATGACTCCGCGGACGTGATCGTTCCCCAGGAGTACATGGCAGATGATAAACGCGCCCAGATCGAGGACATCGTAAAACGGAAAACAAGCGTTCCGGTAGAGAATATCGTGATCACACCAATGGATGAAGGAACCTCCGACGGGGAATAATGAGATAAGAGAAAGGTTAAGAAGTCCTTGACACCATATTCCCGGTATACTAAAATGTTTTAAGCGTGTTAAAAGAATAAGGAGGTCCCTCAAGTGGCTGACTATACGAAAGAAATTACGAAAAGACGTACATTTGCGATCATATCCCATCCCGATGCCGGTAAGACCACACTGACGGAAAAGTTCCTTCTCTACGGAGGAGCCATCAATCTGGCAGGAAGTGTGAAGGGCAAGGCAACCTCACGCCATGCGGTTTCTGACTGGATGGAAATTGAAAAAGAGAGAGGTATTTCCGTTACTTCCTCTGTGCTGCAGTTTAACTATGATGGTTATTGCATTAACATATTGGATACTCCGGGACATCAGGATTTCTCGGAGGACACATATCGTACCCTGATGGCAGCAGATTCTGCGGTCATGGTCATTGACGCCTCAAAAGGTGTGGAGGCACAGACCAGAAAGCTGTTCAAAGTCTGTGCCATGCGTCATATCCCTATTTTTACCTTTATCAACAAGCTGGATAGGGATGCAAACGATACCTTTGATCTGCTGGACGACATTGAGAAGGAGCTGGGAATTCCCACCTGCCCCATCAACTGGCCCATTGGTTCCGGCAAGAAGTTCAGAGGTGTGTATGACAGAGATACCGGGAAGGTACTCACCTTCTCCGATACCATGAAAGGTACAAAAGAGGGGATTGAGGAAGAGATCGGCATTGACGAACCGCGCCTTGATCAGGTGCTGGATGCAGAACAGAAGGAACAGCTTCTGGAAGAGATCGAACTGCTGGATGGTGCCAGTGCGGAATTTGACCAGGATCTGGTCAACCAGGGAAAACTGTCTCCCGTATTTTTCGGCTCCGCCCTCACCAACTTTGGAGTAGAGACATTCCTTGAGCATTTCCTGAAAATGACATCCTCACCGCTGCCAAGAACTGCGGATATCGGAGTCATTGACCCTATGAAGGAAGAATTCTCTGCTTTTGTATTTAAGATTCAGGCAAATATGAATAAGAACCACAGAGACCGAATCGCGTTTATGCGTATCTGTTCCGGAAAATTCGACGCTTCCCAGGAAGTGTACCATGTCCAGGGAAATAAAAAGATGCGTCTTTCCCAGCCTCAGCAGATGATGGCTTCAGACCGTCATGTGGTGGAGGAGGCCTATGCAGGTGACATTATCGGTGTCTTTGACCCGGGCATTTTCTCCATCGGCGACACAGTGTGTTCACCGGGAAAAAAATACGCCTATGAAGGTATCCCAACCTTCGCGCCGGAGCATTTTGCAAGGGTTCGTCTCATGGACAGCATGAAGAGAAAACAGTTTGTCAAAGGTGTCAACCAGATTGCCCAGGAAGGTGCGATCCAGATCTTCCAGGAATTTATGGGCGGCATGGAGGAGATCATTGTAGGCGTAGTAGGTGTCCTGCAGTTTGACGTGCTGAAATACAGACTGGAAAATGAGTATAATGTGGAAATCCGTCTGGAGAACCTGCCGTACGAACATATCCGCTGGATCGCCAACAAGGAATCCGTGGATATTGAAAAGCTGACAGGAACCTCAGATATGAAGAAAGTAAAAGATATGAGAGGAAATCCGCTGCTTCTGTTTGTCAATGCCTGGAGTGTGGGCATGACGCTGGACAGGAACGAAGGCCTGGAGCTTGCGGAATTCAGCAGAAACTGAGAAAAAGAGTCCGACAGGGCTCTTTTTTAATTGCCTGTTTTCAAAGGAGGAAAAATACAGTATAATAAAAAAGCGGCAGAAAGTTTCGTCAAACAGAGAGGGGAGTGCACAGCAACGGGGGTAATAAAATGGAATACCAAATAATTTACGGCAGCAGGACTACAGTGGGAATCCAGATCACACCGGAAGGGAATGTGGTAGTCCGGGCGCCAAAGCATTATCCTAAGCGAAAAATCAAACAGTTTGTACGAATGAAAAAAGAATGGATACATAAAAAGGCAGAGGCCGGGAAAACCGATGCCTGGTATATCAATGCCCAGCCATATCAGAAGGAAGAAAAGGCCCAGTACCTTGATTCTGCACTGGAAATCTTCGCTGTGAAAGCAGATTACTATGCGTCACTTATGGGAGTTTCTTATGAGCAGATCCAGGTTATGGAAAAATATGGTCAATGGGGAAAATGCACAAAGGACGGCAGGCTCTTTTTTAACTGGAGACTGATCCTTGCACCGGAGGAGGTGCTGGACTATGTGGTCATCCTCACACTGGCCCGTGTTAAAAATTATCCTTTTCTGACCATCAGACTGGTGGAACAGCTCATGCCGGATTTTCAGGTATGGAAACAGTGGCTGAAAGAGCGTTCCATTTTGTTATGGAGCCGTGAGTGAGCCGAAGATCCATTTTAACAAAATAAGTAATGATTGCAAAGGCAAAGCTGTCAAATAGCTTTGCCTTTTGTATTTTACGAAAAATTATGGATATTTATCGGATGAATTGCATGAAAATACATTCTTGTTCCGGAGATACAAATAATATTTTGAAATACAAAGTAATATAGATATAATTTACAGAAAAATATAATAAAAATAAACAAATTGCATTGACTATAATCGGTCGAATCTCTATAATAAAGGTAACAGTGCAGCGTGAACACAGGAGGTGGATAGGCGTATGGGAGAAGCAAAAATCATTGCCGTTGCAGGTAAAGGAGGTGTGGGAAAGACATCGGTTTCCGCCATGATCGTTCGTATCCTGACACGGAAATATCCGGATGCCAGGATCCTGGCCATCGACGCGGACCCGGCTGTAGGGCTTGCCACAGCACTTGGGGTTACTGTGGAGAGCACCATGGATGACATACGGAAGGCAATTGTTGAAAATGTTCAAAAAGGTCAGAAAAAGGAAGCGGTGGAGTGCCTGGGGGAGGCCAGAAATTTAATGTTTGACGCTCTGAAAGAGCAGGAGGGATTTGCGTTTCTGGCGATCGGACGCCCGGAGGCTGCAGGATGTTACTGTGCGGTAAACGCATATCTGAAGGAAGTCATCACCATGATGGCAGAGCAGTTTGACTATGTGGTGATTGACGGTGAGGCCGGGATTGAACAGATCAACCGCCGTGTTATGGAGCGCGTGACCCATTTGATTCTCATCACAGATCCCAGCCAGAAAGGGCTGCAGGTCATCAAAACCATAAAAAAAGTGGCGGATGAGCTGGTCATGTATGAAGCCTGCGGTGTGCTTGTGAACCGTCTGCCGGATACGGAAATGCTGAGGTTTCTGGATTTTGAGAAGATTCCTTTTCTCGGGTCCATCGGACAGGACAGCAGTCTGACAGAGTTTGATCTGAAGGGGGAGAACATTTTAGACCTGCCTGACAGTTCCCTGCTGGCGGCAGGTGTGGGGAAGGCACTGGAAAAACTGCATATTGTATAAGGAGGTGTGAACCGGGTGAAAGATTTAAAGCACTTGTTTTACTTTGAAAACCTGCTTCAGGAGGCTAACAATGAACTGGTACAGCAGGCAAAAAAGGAGGGAAAACTGGCGATTGGATATACCTGTTTCCATATGCCGGAGGTTCTGCTCAATGTGGACAATTGTTTTTCCCTCAGGATGAGGGCGCCCAGGACAGGTTCCCTGGAGATTGCCACATATTACATGTCAAACTATACCTGTGAGTATTGCCGCGCCCTTTTGGAGCGGGCAGTGGAGGGCGGCTACAATTTCCTGGACGGTATAGCAGCGGTTGATGCCTGTGCCCAGATGAACCGTTCCATGGAAAATATCCTGGTGCAGAAGCTGATACCGGGAGACAAATTTTTCATGTCCCATGTGGATGTGCCCTATAAGGTGACGGAACATGGGGTGGAGCACCAGGCAGAACAAATTCGGACAAAGGTCTTTAAAAAACTTGAGGAAAACTACGGGGTGGACACTTCGGATGATGCCATCAGAAAGGCTGTGGAGGAGCACAATAAAATCTGCCGTATCATCACAGAGATCGGGGAATACCGCAAGGAAGAGAATCCCCGCATTACAGGCTACGAATTCCATATTCTGAACCTGGTCACCTATGTCTGTCCGAAATATCTGATCCTGGACAGGCTGCAGGAGACGCTGGAGGAGATCAGAAACAGAGAACCGGATGAAAAAAAGAATTACCGGGCCAGGGTGGTCATTGCGGGCAGTGAGATCGATGACCCTGATTTTACGAAGCTGGTGGAGGAGGCCGGTGCCCTTGTGGTAGCAGACCGTTTCTGCTTCGGCTCCTTTCCGGGAAGGCAGGAGATACACATTGGAGAAGAGGAGGACGCACTGAAGGCAGTATGCCGCAGATATATGGAGGACAGCCAGTGTGCCCGTTATATGAGCCACGAGAAGATCCAGGCAAGACGTGATTTTGTGAGAAAACTCTATGAGGATTACCATGCGGACGGCATTATATATGAGCAGTTAAAATTCTGTGACTACTGGGGATATGAAAGAGCCTTAGTCAGTCATATCATGCAGGAGGAATACGAACTTCCGGTACTGTCCGTGGACAGACCTTACAGGGCCGGCTCCTCCGGGCAGATGCGTACCAGGATCCAGGCTTTTGTGGAACGGATGGAAATTAAGAAGATCCAGAACCAGAGAGGAGGCGCCCTCCATGGATAAAAAAATAGAAGAACTGCTGGAAAAGGGAAAAGAACTGAAAACACAGGGCAGTGAGATTCTGAAAAAGGAGAAAAAAACAGTCTCCAGAGCCTTTCATGCCTGGAAAGACATGGACCATCACAAGGGAGATGTCCACACCGGTGAGCTGACAACCGCCTTCAGAGAGTGGAGAGGTGTAAAGGACACAGCCTACGACTTTGCAAAATGGCTGCAGGTGTGGGGAGATATGAGCCTTATGATCATGAAAAATCCTGTGGGTTCCGTAAAGGGACTGTGGAAATACAGATGGTTCAGTTCCTATCTGCAGACCCCCATGTTCATTGACGCCCAGCTCACAGGACTGCGCGGGCCGCAGCTCCGTATTGCCAGGGAGCATATGAGGATGATCGTGCGGTTCTGTACCCGCCTTCTGGAAAACACCTTCAAGGCAGATGAGAACCTGAACGGACCCAATGCCTTAAGCGATAAAATCGTACTTTTTGACGAGATGATGCCCATACATATCATGGCAGGTTTTCCGAACCTCATAGGCATGCCGTCCCAGATGGCCCCTGTGTACATCACTTCCCTTCTGGATCAGCAGATGCAGGTACATTATCTGGATGAGACGGAAAACTACGGGCTTCCGGCAGACGTATGTCCCCTTCCCTCCGCGGAGGCAGGATGCGGCATCGCCGGGGATTATCCCATATTCGGAAAATGCTATATAACCAGCAGCATGCCCTGCGACGGAAGCGTTATGACAAATATATTCCAGGACAGATATTTTAAGCTCCCCACCTATCCGCTGACTCTTCCGGTGCGCTATCTGGATGAGCAGGCCGTGGACTATGCGGTGGAGGAGATCAAGGGTATGATCCGCTTTATCGAGGAGAATACAGGGGAGACATTTGACTGGGACGCTTATTTTGAAGCCATGGAAAGATACAATAAGGAGACAGAGTATGAGCAGGAGAAATGGGATGTAAACCAGACCGCGTATCCGCAGATCACAGGCTCCATCCTGGCTATCTACCGAGAGCTGAGCTATATGGCAGACGCAGGCCGGGATCCCAGATTTTTGAAGACAGATGAGAGAGTGAACAAGATCATGATGAAGGCCTACAGGGAGAAGAACCCCTGTGCAAAAGAGATGCGGCACCGGGCTGTGGTATGGTCCTGTCCGGCCCACTATTACGCCAACTTCGGAAATTGGGCAGAACAGTGCTGGGGGATTGATGTGCTCATTGATATGGAGAGCATGATGTCCATGAAATTCATCAATACGGAGGACAAAGAGGAATCTTTAAAGGATATTGCATGGACCTATGAGCGAATGGCCATGAGAAAACACACCAACGGCGGCTATGCCAATGTGCTGGATGAACTCTGGAAGGTCTGTGAGGAATTCCATGCGGATATGGTCATCATGTACAGCCACATTTCCTGCAAGACCATGGCAGGGCTTCAGGGACTGTTTGACGATCAGGCAAGGGAGCGGGGAATCCGTTTTATCTGGGTGGAACACGATCTGATGGACCCCAGAACGGTCTCCAGGCGCCATATGAGAGAGTCCGTGAACCGCTACATGCGCACAGTCATGCATGAGGAACCCGTGGACCCGTCTTTGGAAGATTTTGACGATGAGAAAGAATGGTAGATATCCGGGAAAAGGAGGTTGCAGGCAATGAAAAAATATTATGGGGGTTGTGACGTGGGCTCCACCTATACCAAATGCGTGATACTGGATGAGGAGGGAAATATAGCTGCCCACACAACAATAAAAAGTAAGATCAATCCATCGGAAAGCTCCGTGATCGCCATGGATGAAACCGTAAAACAGGTGGAGGAGTTAAAAAGCCCGGAGGACCTGGCTTATCTCATCGGCACCGGCTACGGAAGAAACAAGGTACCCTTTGCGGACGAAAATATCTCGGAGATAAGCTGCCATGCCATGGGTGTCCATGTGACGAACCCGGAAGTGCGCGCCATCATTGATATCGGCGGACAGGATGTAAAGGGAATTGCCATAGACACAGACGGCACCGTCAAGAACTTTGCCATGAATGACAAGTGTGCCGCCGGAACGGGACGCTTTTTCGAGACCATGGCAAATGCCTTTGAAATGTCCCTGGAGGATTTTTCAAATCTGTCTCTGAGCGCGAAAAATGTCATTCCCATCACTGCCCAGTGCACCGTATTTGCGGAGAGTGAAGTGATCACACTGGTAGGCGAGGGAAAGGCAAGGGACGAGATCGCAGCCGGTATTGAGCTGGCAGTGGCAAAACGCTGTTTTGTCATGGCAAAGAAAGCCGGTGTCACGGACAGGATCACCCTGACCGGAGGCTGCGCCAAGAATGCAGGACTGAAAAAGGCCATTGAACATGTTCTGAAGGTAAAAGTGATCGATCTGGATGTGGACCCGCAGCTTATGGGCGCCCTGGGCGCAGCGGAATATGCCCGCCAGAAGGGCAGAAGATAAAGGAGGAATCCCTATGAAGAAAGAATGCTGTGTAAAGACATGCTGTATCAAAAAGCACGGATGCATCCTGAAAAAGATACTGGCAGTAAGCGGAATCGCAGCCGTCCTGCTTTTCATCATATATATCTTTAACCTGGATGTGAAGCTGATCGGCTTTGTCTATAAGCTGCTTGGCAAACATTACGACGATATGGACAGGGAGAGAAAACTGTAATGGATATACAGGATCAGATCATCCGGGATACCCGTTCTCTGCTGCAGCAGATCCCTGCCGCCTGTTTTCCCTATAATGCACAGGAATGCGCACCCGCCCGGAAGGACAGCCAGGTGCTGCTTCTAAAAGAGACGGCCTTTGAGCTTGGCGGCAGAGAGAAAAAGAGCGCAGCGTATACCTGTGTTTCCTCCACGCCGGGCATAGTGGGGGAAAGCAAAACCCTGCTGTACGGGCCGGATCTTGGGCAGATCAGGGGGCCTCTTTCCTATGCCAGAATCACATTTGCGGAGACGGAGGAGATTGGGGAGGACGACAGGGCGTATCACATCTGTAAGGACATTGACCTGATCAAATACAGTGTCTATCCCGAAGGATTTATGGTAAGAGCCTCCTCCATGGAGGAGCGGGAACAGGTCAGAGTAGGAAAAAAAGCCGTTAAGGAAGGGCTGTCCTTTGCCCGGGTAGGCAGTCTGTATATAAATAAATATCTGGAATACCCCGGTGTAAAAGCTGTGCAGGTGCTGTTCATAACCGAGGAGTCAGCAGATTTTTTGTCGCTTAAGCGGCTGGCAGAGAAGAATAAAATGATAACAAAAGCACTGAATAAAATCATGGAAAAAGCAGACAAAGAGTGCAGCACCTGCGGATTAAAGGAAATCTGCGATGAGGTGGAAGGGCTTCGGAAACTGCATTTCCAGAACAGAAAGAGGTGACATGTTTGAAAACTGATAAAATCGTTCAGAAGCTGGTAGACAGCTACGGAAGCTGGGTACAGGAGGAGAAGGAAAACTGTCCCGGACACTCTGCTGTCATGAGCAGTAAGCTTTACCCCTACGACGCGATCTTTTCACCTATACGGGTCAACCGCATGACATTGAAAAACAGGGTCGTCATGGCCCCCATGGGCAATCTGAACATGTGTGAGGAGAACGGACGGCCAAATGACAAGATGCTCCAGTATTTTTTTGCCAGGGCAAAAGGAGGGACCGGCCTTCTTACAACCGGCCTGATCCCCATCAGCCACGGGATTGACAATACCGTTACCGAGCCCGGGAAGCTGAGCTTTTTCCCCAGAATCGACAGAAGCCGGACGGTTTTCTCCGGGTGGAGAGATCTGGCTCAGGGAGTACATGCATACGGGAGCCGCATTTTTATCCAGCTCACCCCGGGACTCGGAAGAGTGGGACCGCCCCAGTGTGTCATCAATGAGATGAAGCTGCCCTGTTCCGCATCTCTGAACCCTAATTTCTACATTCCGGAGCTTCCCTGTCTGCCGCTGACAGACCTGGCTCTCCATAAAATCATTAAAAACGGCGGCCAGGCCGCCTCCGACGCCAAGACAGCGGGACTTGACGGCGTTTACCTCCACGGCCATGAGGGTTATCTGCTGGACCAGCTCACAAACCCTGCGTTCAACAGGAGAAAAGCAGGGAGATACGCCTACTGGCAGAACTTCGGCCTGGACCTGGTAAGGGAGATCAGAAAACGAGTGGGAGATGCTTATCCTATCATGTACAGGATCGATCTGTCTCTGGCTCTCAATGAGACGTACAAAGAGCGGATGGAGAGCGTAAAATCCCTGAAGAAATTCGGAAACGGAAGAACCATCTACGATACCCTGCGCTACATGGAAAATCTGGTAAAAGCCGGCGTGGATATGTTTGACGTGGATCTGGGCTGCTATGACAACTGGTGGCTGCCCCATCCCCCGGCAGGTATGCCGGCAGGCTGTTTTTTGGAAATTTCCAGGATCGCAAAGAAATATTTCAAGACCAGGGAAGTGAGATCCAATGCCGGCCTGGAGGTACCGATCGTGGCAGTGGGAAAACTGGGATACCCGGATCTGGCGGAAAAGGCTATAAGAGACGGCATGTGCGACCTTGTCATGCTGGGGCGTCCCCTTCTGGCTGACCCGGACTGGTGCAAAAAGGCATATGCCGGGGAGGTGGACAGGATCCGTCCCTGCATCGGATGCCAGGAGGGCTGCATCAACGAGTTTGTGGAGGGCGGCCATCCCCAGTGTGCAGTAAACCCGAGAACCGGCTTTGAGGATGTGATACCAGAGACTCTGCCAAAAGCGGAGAACAAAAAGAAGATCGCAGTTGTGGGAGCCGGCCCCTCAGGCATGCAGTTTGCCCTGACCGCATCTGCCCGCGGCCATGAGGTGACCCTGATCGAGCGGGAAAAGGTGCTTGGCGGCAAGGTGGTTCCCGGCAGCAGACCGAAGATAAAATTTGACTTTAAAAATTATCTGGATTACCTCATAAGGGAAGTACGGCTGGCAGAGGAAAAAGGCGGCATTATCCTGCAGACCGGTGTGGAGGCAGATACACAGTGGCTGAAAGAACAGAACTTTGACGCCATTGTCTACAACATCGGAACCACCAGCGTAGTCCCCAGAATCCCCGGCGTGGACCAGGCAGACTGGGTGCAGGCCACAGACCTTCTCTGTGAGCCCGAGAAACTGGGAGATGCCAGAAGAACCGTGGTCATCGGCGGCGGCGTTGTGGGATGTGAGACGGCGTACTGGCTCAAATACGAGAAGGGCTGCGACGTAACCGTTGTGGAGATGCTCCCCTACATTATGAGCGGCGCCTGCACAGCCAACCGTTACCATCTGATCCATTACATGGAGAAGGCGGGAGTGAAGCTGTTAAACTGTGCAAAAGTCACGGGATTTACTAAGGACAGTGTACAGATAGAAAAGAACATCTCAAAAGGGGTTCCGGACCCCTACAATACCTGGCAGCCACAGCTTCCTGAAAACATTGCCAATCCCCTGGCTAAAAAAATCGGCCCGGAGACAGAGGTACAGGAGCTTCCCGCCGATCTGGTGGTATTTGCCATGGGAGGCAGGCCGGATGAGAGTCTGTATCTGGAAGGGCTTCGGATGCATGCGGCGAAGGAGCTTTATAATATTGGAGACAGCTTTTCAGGAGGAAGAGTGTTGGAGGCGGCGCGGGCGGCTTATCGTTTGGCACGGGATATTTAGACGATAGGTGGTTGGCAGGGGGGACGGGCTGGCGGGGGAGGCTGTTGTGGTCTTCTGGCAGCCAGCTTCGTTCCCCTTCAACTAAGCGCTAACTGCGACTAAGACGCTCAGCAGAGGCTTCGCGCCTAAGTCTTAGTAAGCGCTGGATTTTCAGGCTCTCTACCGTAATGTCTGCCAGAAGACCACAACAACCTCCCCCGCCAGCCCTGGCTTTCTCTGCCGATAGGTAATGAGAGAACCGCAAGCCGGGAGTTTATGGTTTTTTGTTTTTGGTTCGCTTCACAGACTTGTGGGAGGATGGAGAACAGGAAGGGGTGAGAGGGGGGAGGGGCCGGGGGTGTGGGAAAGGTTTGGGGGATGTATAGTGGAGCGCCGGGGAGATCCACCTGCCCCAGTTACTTAATGAAGAGGCCGTTGCCGATGAATTTAGTAACTGGGAGCAGGTTAGCTCCCTGGCAGCGGAACGCTTCCCCCAAACCTTTCCCACACCCCCGGCTCCTCCGCCCTCTCACCCCTTCCGTCCGCCCTCCACCCTGCCACAAAAAAATTTCTCTTTTATTTTCTATAGGAATTTGGTATAATAACAACCAGGAGATTTTCCTATAGGAGGTTGAAACTATGGCGGAAGACAGAAATACGTATAAGATACATGATAACGGTTCGCTTGGTGAAGTGCAGATTGCTGATGAAGTGGTTGCCATCATCGCCGGACTGGCTGCTACAGAAGTTGACGGTGTCGGCTCCATGGCAGGAAATATCACCAATGAACTGGTAGGCAAGCTGGGCATGAAGAACCTTTCCAAGGGCGTCAAAGTGGACGTGCTTGAGGACGTTGTATGTGTGGATTTGGCCCTGAATATTGAATATGGTTTCAATATCCTGGAAACCAGCAAAAAGGTGCAGGAGAGAGTAAAATCTGCGATTGAAAATATGACAGGTCTGAATGTTTCCGATGTGAATGTGCGGATTGCCAGTGTGGAGATGGAAAAGACCAAATAAGGTGTAAAGCCGTTAGAGTACCCTGACAAGTGAAGCACAGCATTTTAGAAATGAAAAAATGAAAAGGTGTCTTTTACAAAAAGGGCACCTTTTCTTTATAGAAGATGGAATGGATTACAAACACAAACGGAGGATAACCATGGGTAGAAGAGAAATGAGGGAGCACATTTTCAAGCTCCTGTTTTTGAGAGAATTTAATCCGTCAGAGGAGATGCCGGAGCAGATTCGGATGTATTTTGAATCTCTGGAGGAACTGACCCCGATGAATGAGGTCTATATGCAGGACAAATACGGAAAGATTCTGGAACATCTCGCTGAGATTGACGAAGTCCTGAATCAGGCATCCTCCGGATGGAAAGTGAGCCGTATGAGCAAGGTGGATGTGAATATTCTGCGTCTTGCGGTCTATGAGATGAAATATGATGAGGATGTGCCTGTGAAGGTGGCGATCAACGAGGCAGTGGAGCTGGCGAAGAAATTCGGCGGCGATGATTCCTCTTCCTTTGTCAACGGTATTTTAGGAAAGATTGCCAAGGAGCTGTCATGAACAGCGTCTACTCCGTAGGTCAGGTGAACACCTACATTAAAAATATGTTCACACAGGACTTCCTTCTAAATAAAATCTATATAAAAGGGGAAGTATCCAATTGTAAATACCACACTTCCGGCCATATTTATTTTTCCCTGAAGGACGAGACAGGAGCCATGGCCTGCGTTATGTTTGCAGGAGCCAGAAAAGGCCTGGCCTTCCAGATGAAGAACGGGGATAAGGTGATCGTGGGCGGCAGTGTGAATGTATACGAAAGAGACGGCAAATACCAGCTCTACGCAAAGGAGATCACCCTGGAAGGGGCCGGCCTTCTGTATGAGCGTTATCTGGCTCTGAAACGTGAGCTGGAGGAAATGGGAATGTTTGCCCAGGATTATAAACAGCCCATACCAAAACACATCCGCACCCTGGGTGTGGTCACAGCTCCAACCGGGGCTGCCGTGCAGGATATCAGGAATGTGGCCGGCAGAAGAAATCCCTATGTGCAGATCATTCTCTACCCTGCCCTTGTACAGGGAGAAGGTGCGAAGGAGAGCATTGTGAAAGGGATTCAGATGCTGGATGACTATGGTGTGGACGTGATGATCGTGGGAAGAGGCGGAGGCTCCATTGAAGATCTGTGGGCCTTTAATGAGGAGGAAGTGGCACGTGCCATTTTCAACTGCAGGACGCCTGTGATCTCAGCCGTAGGGCATGAGACAGATACCACCATTGCGGACTATGTAGCAGATCTGCGGGCTCCCACGCCCTCCGCCGCGGCAGAGCTGGCAGTGGGCGATGTGCGCATGCTGCTGAAGACCTTTGAGGATTACAGGGATAAGCTGTCAAGAAGCGTGGAGAACAGAATTTTACTGCTTCGCCAGCATTTGCGCCTGTATCAGAACAAGCTTAGGTTCTTAAGCCCGGAGAATCAGATTCGGGAAAAACGTCAGCACCTGATGGATTTGGAGGATAAGATGGAGGCTGCCATGAAGAATCAGATCTATATGGCAAGAAGAAGCCTGGACATCTATATTGAGAGGATGAAGGGTCTGTCACCTCTTGAAAAGCTGAATCAGGGATTTTCTTATGTGGAAGATGAAAGACATCATGCGGTGACCAGTATAGAGCATGTGAAGACAGACGATATTCTGCGTATCCAGGTCAGTGACGGCTGCATACTGTCACGAGTGACAGGCGTGCAGGCTGTGAGCAGAAATGACCGTCCCGGCAGTTCCGACAGCGCGCAGATGGGACAGTGAACCGAAAGCAGACCCGTCAGTTCCGACAGTGCGCAGATGGGACAGTGAACCGAAAGCAGACCCGTCAGTTCCGACAGCGCACAGATGGGACAGTGATCTGAAAGCAGGCCGGACAGTAGGCAGACCCGATATCGAACCGAAAGCAGACGTGACAAAGAAGGAAAACGCTAAGAGAGGTGTGACATTTGGCAGCGAAAAAAGAAGCAGAAGAAAAGACGATCGAGGAATCCTTAAAAGAACTGGACACCATTGTGGAAAAGCTGGAGAGCCGGGAGATTTCCCTGGAGGACTCCTTTACCATGTACCAGCATGGCATGGAGCTTTTAAAACAGTGCAGCAATAAAATTGATACTGTGGAAAAAAAGATGCTCAAGATGAATGAGAATGGTGAATTAAGTGAATTTTAAAGAAGAATTACAAATGAGGACGGAACTGGCGGAACAGGTCATCAGAAAATACCTGCCCCGGGAGTCCGGATTTTCAAAAAAGATGGCTGAGGCGGTGAACTACAGCATGCTGGCAGGCGGAAAGAGACTGCGTCCTGTCTTTATGTATGAGACATACCGCATGTTCGGAGGCACAGAGAAACTGGTGGAACCGTTTATGGCAGCCATGGAGATGGTGCACACACATTCCCTGATCCATGACGACCTGCCGGCCCTTGATAATGACGAGTACCGCAGAGGAAGGAAGACTACACATGTAGTCTACGGGGAATCCGCGGCTATACTGGCAGGGGACGCTTTGCTGAATTATGCCTATGAGACGGCATTTACCGCATTTGATATGGAATGCGCGCACAGGGAAGGCAGACAGGCAGGAATCGCTCGTGCCCTTCAGATCCTGGGAAGGAAAACAGGCATTCACGGAATGCTGGGCGGTCAGGGCGTGGACGTGGAAAATGACGGAAAACCTCTTTCCAGGGAAATGCTTGATTACATTTATGAGAACAAGACTTCAGCCCTGATCGAGTGTGCCATGATGATAGGTGCCGTGCTGGCAGGGGCATCCGGGGAAGAGACAGAAAAAATAGAACAGGCAGCAAGCCGTATCGGCATTGCCTTCCAGATCCAGGATGATATACTGGATGTGACAGGCAGCTCAAAGGAGCTTGGAAAAGCTGTGGGCAGCGACGAGAAAAACCATAAAACCACATACGTGACCCTGGAAGGAATCGAAAAAGCGGGAGAGAAGGTCAGGATTCTGACAGATGAAGCCATCGGGCTTCTGCAGGAGCTTCCCGGAGAAAAAGAATTTCTCACAGAATTGCTGATCTCACTTTGCACCCGCAGAAAATAGAGGTGCAGTAAGAAATGCTGTTAGAGCAGATAGAAAAAGAAAATGATATCAAGAAGATCCCGCCTGAGAATTTCCCGCAGCTTGCACAGGAGATCAGGGAATTTCTGCTGGAACATCTGAGCAGAACAGGGGGACATCTGGCTTCCAATCTGGGAGCTGTGGAGCTTACCATGGCTCTGCACTATGTCTTTGACCTGCCCAAGGATAAGATCATCTGGGATGTGGGGCATCAGTCCTATACCCATAAAATCCTGACCGGGCGGAAGGAAGGCTTTGATGAACTTAGAAAATTCGGCGGACTGAGCGGTTTCCCCAAAAGGTCGGAGAGCTCATGTGACGCTTATGATACAGGACACAGCTCCACTTCCATTTCCGCAGGGGTGGGCTATGTCAGCGCGCGTGATCTGAAAAAAGAGGATTACCGGGTGGTCTCCGTGATTGGGGACGGTGCCCTGACAGGCGGCCTGGCCTACGAAGCACTCAACAACGCGGCGCAGTTAAAAAAGAATTTTATCATTGTCTTAAATGACAATAAAATGTCCATTTCCGAGAATGTGGGCGGCATCTCCCAGTACCTGAGCAATCTGCGCACAGCGGAATCCTACACAGGGCTCAAGACAGAGGTGAAGCGCACGCTGAACAAGGTGCCGGGGATCGGCCCTGCCATGGTGCAGAGGATACACAAGACAAAGGACAGTATCAAACAACTGATCATTCCCGGTATGTTCTTTGAGGATATGGGTATCAAATATCTGGGACCCATCAGCGGCCACGACTGCGGGCGTATGATCCAGGTACTCAATGAGGCCAGGAAAGTGGAGGGTCCGGTGCTGGTCCATGTGCTCACGGAAAAAGGCAGGGGATACGAGCCTGCCATGCGGCATCCCGCCAGATTCCACGGCACAGCGGCATTTGACCTGGAACACGGAATTCCCCTTGCCAACAGCGGGAAGGCCAACTACACGGATATTTTTTCCACAGTCATGAGGAAATTCGGCGACAGGGAGGAACGCGTGGTAGCAGTCACAGCGGCCATGCCGGACGGAACAGGGCTGAAACGGTTCCGCAATATGTTCCCGGAACGTTTTTTTGATGTGGGCATTGCCGAGGAACACGCCGTGACCTTTGCGGCAGGCCTTGCCCTGGGGGGATTGATTCCCGTGGTGGCGATTTATTCCACTTTTCTGCAGAGGGCAGTGGATCAGGTGATTGAGGATGTGTGCCTCCAGAATCTGCATGTGATATTCGCAGTGGACCGGGCAGGCATTGTGGGAAGCGATGGGGAGACCCATCAGGGCTGTTTTGACTTATCTTATCTGTCCATGATCCCCAACATGACCGTGATGGCTCCGAAAAACAAATGGGAGCTTTCCGATATGATGAAATTCGCGGTGCGCTACAGCGGCCCTATCGCAGTGCGCTATCCCCGCGGGGAAGCCTATGACGGCCTGGAAGAGTACAGGGAGCCTATGGTGTACGGGAAAAGTGAGCTGATCTATAAAGGGCGCGACATTGCGCTGGTGCCTGTGGGCAGCATGGTCAGGACAGCAGAGGAAGTTTACAATATGCTGAAAGAGGAGGGCAAAGACCCCACTCTGGTAAATGCCAGGTTTGTGAAGCCTCTGGATACCAGGATGCTGGATAGCCTGGCAAAGGCCCATAAAGTGCTGGTGACCATGGAGGAGAATGTGAAATCCGGAGGTTTCGGAAGTGCAGTGCTCTCCTATATGCATGAGAACCATCCTGAGGTAAGGGTGGAGATTGTGGCCATTCCGGACGCATTCATTTCCCACGGCAATCCGGAAGTGCTGAAAAAAGAAGCGGGCATGGATGCTCTGTCAGTATACAAGAAAATCAAGGAGGCATACGAAGGATGAAAGAGCGTCTGGATGTGATGCTGGTTAAACAGGGGCTTGCGCCTTCCAGGGAGAAGGCTAAGGCTATAATTATGTCAGGCAATGTCTATGTGGACAACCAGAAAGAGGATAAGGCGGGCTCTATGTTCGCCGATACCGTGAAGATAGAGGTAAGGGGCAGTACCCTTAAGTATGTAAGCCGTGGCGGGCTGAAGCTTGAAAAGGCTATGGAGCGCTTCGGTGTAACTCTGGAAGGCAAAGTGTGCATGGATGTGGGCTCCTCCACAGGAGGGTTTACGGACTGCATGCTGCAGAACGGAGCTGTGAAAGTCTACGCCATTGATGTGGGGCACGGACAGCTTGACTGGAAGCTCAGAAATGATGCGCGTGTGGTCTGCATGGAGCGTACCAATATCCGCTATGTGGTGCCGGAGGATTTGGGGGAGAGAGCCGGATTTTCGTCCATAGACGTATCCTTTATCTCCCTGACAAAAGTGCTTCTGCCTGTGCGGGAGCTGCTGCTGGAAGGCGGCGAGATCGTCTGCCTGATCAAGCCCCAGTTTGAGGCGGGGAGAGAAAAGGTGGGGAAAAAAGGCGTGGTCCGTGACCCGGGAGTACATGAGGAAGTCATTGAAAAAGTAATGGCATATGCAAAGAGCATCGGATTTGCTGCCCTGCACCTGGACTTTTCACCGATCAAAGGGCCTGAAGGTAATATTGAGTACCTGTTGCACTTAAAGAAAAAAGATGGAGAAGAGCCAGCAGAAGATGCCGTTCTGGATGTTCATACAGTGGTAAGCGAGGCGCACAAAGAGCTGGACAAATAGACAAATGGAAAAATTTTTTATCATAGCCAACTGTGAAAAAGACGAAGGACTGAAAATTTCCAGAAAAGCGGAGGCCTATCTCAAAAGCAAAGGAAAAATGTGTACCATCGGGGCAGAGAAATCCTGTGAAAGAGATGCCGACAACCATTACACGGACGCGTCTGCCATACCGGAAGGGGTGGAGTGCGTCATTGTCCTGGGCGGGGACGGCACACTGCTCCACGCGGCCAGGGATGTGGTGGACAGGCAGATTCCCCTGCTGGGCATTAACCTGGGAACCCTGGGATATCTGGCGGAGATTGACCATTCAAATATTGAGTCAGCCCTGAACCACCTGATGCTGGATGAATATACCATTGAAAAACGCATGATGCTCAGCGGCAGGGTATTCCATCAGGGAGAGCTTATGGCCAGGGACGTGGCACTCAATGATATCGTCATCGGAAGAGAAGGACCTCTTCGCGTCACACGGTTTCATAATTTTGTAAACGAGGAATTTCTGAATTCCTACACAGCAGACGGCATTATCATTTCCACGGCAACAGGTTCCACAGGATACAGCCTCTCCGCAGGAGGGCCTATCGTATCCCCGGAGACGAATATTCTGATCATGACACCGGTAGCGCCGCATACCCTGAATACGAGAAGCGTGATCTTCCCGGCGGATGATGAGATCACCGTGGAGATCGGTGAGGGCAGGCAGAAGGGTATGGCCCGGGCAGTGGCATCCTTTGACGGGGATACCAATGTGACCATGACCACAGGAGACAGGATTGTCATCAGACGCTCCGTCAGGGATACCCAGATCGTGAAGATCAGCAACATCAGCTTTCTGGAAGTGCTGCGGCGGAAGATGAAGAACTGACAATGGCTTGAATCGAAATTTCACACAAGGAGGGAACCATGAAGATTGCCAGACATTCAAAAATCATAGATTTGATCAACCAGTATGACATTGAGACACAGGAAGAACTGGCTGCAAAACTGCAGGAGGCCGGCTTTGCGGTAACGCAGGCCACCGTTTCACGCGATATCCGGGAGCTGAAGCTGATGAAGATCGCCAAGCCGGACGGCGGCTCCAGGTACACCGTTATGGGGCAGCGTGACAGCCAGAACAGCGAGAAGTACATAAGGGTTTTGAAAGATGCCTTTCTATCCATGGAGATGGCACAGAATATTCTGGTGATCAAAACGGTTTCCGGTATGGCAAATGCAGCAGGTGCAGCCCTGGACAACATGAACTACAGTGAAGTGGTGGGCTGCATCGCAGGGGATGACACCATTGCCTGCATCAACAGAAGTACAGATGACACGATCATCCTGATGGATAAAATTAAAAAAATAATCAATGCTTATGAAGAGAGTACAAGGTAGAGAGTATGCTGGTACATTTACATGTAAAAAATCTGGCGCTGATCGATGAGATAGAAGTGGACTTTGCGGAAGGCCTGAATATCCTTACAGGTGAGACAGGCGCAGGTAAATCCGTACTCATCGGCTCTGTCAATCTGGCGCTGGGACAGAAGGCTTCCAGAGAAATGATCCGGGAAGGCGCCGAATTTGCTTTTGTGGAGCTGGTCTTTGAAGTGAATGAAAAAACAGCGGCACATTTGAAGGCCATGGATATTTTTCCTGAAGATGGGCAGATTATTATCAGCAGGAAAATTACCGGGAGCAGAAGTATCTGCAAAATTAACGGTGAGACCTGCACCGTGTCCGCTGTGAAGGAAGCAGCGTCCTATCTGCTTGATATCCACGGACAGCATGAACACCAGTCCTTATTATATCCGGAAAAACAAATGGATATTCTGGATGCATACGGCAGAGAGGATATTTTTCCCTGCAGGGAACAGGTGAGCAGACTTTACAGGAAATATGCAGATATGAAAAAAGAACTTTCCACCTACCAGCTTGACGAGGAACAACGGAAGCGGGAGATGGACTTTCTTGCATTTGAGATTGGTGAGATAGAAGATGCGCAGTTAAAGGAAGGCGAGGATGAAACCCTGGAGACAGAGTACCGCCGCCTGATCAACGGTAAAAAGATCACGGAAGCGTTAAATGAGATCCATGAGCAGACCGGATATGAGAGGGCTGGAAGCGCCGACCGAATCGGAAGAGCTGTGCGGCGTCTTGCCCAGGTGACAGAATTTGATGAGAACCTGTCCGGGCTGTACGCGTCACTGAGTGATGTGGATGCACTTCTGAGCGATTTTAACAGGGAACTGTCCTCCTATTTGAATGATTTTTCTTTTTCCCAGGAAGAGTTTCTGCAGCTTGAGGAGAGGCTGAACCTGATCAACCACCTGAAGGCAAAATATGGAAGGACCATCCTGGATATCCTCTCTTATAAAGAAGAGAAAGAAAAAGAACTGGAACGTCTCCAGAACTTTGAGCTTTACAGGGAACGGCTGAAAAAAGAGCTGTCCGTGAAAGCGGAGGCACTAACCGGGAAAAGCGATGTCCTGACCAAAGCCAGAAAGACCTGGGCAGGGAAGCTGGAGCGTGAGATCACCCAGGCACTGAAGGATTTGAATTTTCTGGAAGTGGTATTTCGTATCGACTTTGCAAGAAAGGAAGCTTTTGGAGAAAACGGTGTGGACCGTATCTGCTTTATGATTTCCACAAATCCGGGCGAACCGGTGAAGGATCTGACAAAAGTGGTATCCGGCGGTGAGCTGTCCAGAATCATGCTTGCCATCAAGACTATTCTGGCTGACAAGGATGAGAAGGAGACCCTGATCTTCGATGAGATCGACACAGGAATCAGCGGCAGGACAGCCTGGAAGGTGTCTGAGAAGATGGCAGTCATCGGCAGGCAGCATCAGGTGCTCTGCATCACCCATCTGCCCCAGATCGCGGCCCAGGCGGATTTCCATTTCCTTATTGAAAAAAATGTGGAAAATAAGGGGACGCGGACCAGGATATTGAAACTTGGAAAGCAGGACTCCGTAAGAGAACTGGCAAGGATGCTGGGCGGTGACAGGATCACAGACGCCGTATTATCCAATGCTTCCGAAATGAAAGATTTGGCACGTCAACAAAAAAATACAAGATTGAAATAGATGAATCATCACATACTAAAAAGGGTACACAAGAGTGTATCCTTTTTTCTTTTTAAAAAAATTATGAAAGGATGTGATTTTTTGTCGAAAAAGCGTAATTATCGGCGCCTTCTTTTCGTATTCTTAATAGCAGATATTATTGCAGCCGGCACAATGGGATATAAGGAGGTTAAAGACTCCATACCGGACACCCTGTATGTCCGTTCAGGAAATGAGGATGGGATCAGCAAAATGCTGGATAATCCCCTGGTCACTTACCCGGAAACCCTGAACGTGGCAGACAGCGGCACCTACCGGATTCCCTGCAGCCTGCTTGGAGTAGTTCCGCTTAAGGATGTGAAAGTGGAGACTGTGGAGGAGAAATGGGTATCTGTGTGCGGCATGCCCATAGGCCTCTATATGGACACACAGGGAGTTTTGATCGTGGATACAGGGGAAATCATCGGCAGCGATGGAATTCCCTGTGAGCCGGCCGCTAACATTGCCAAATCAGGAGATTACATCCTGCAGGTTGACGGAGAAGCTGTCAATTCCAAAAAAGATCTGATCTCAAGGATCCATGACTGCGGGGGAAAGCCTGTCACCCTTCTTGTAAAGCGCGGCGAGGAGGAAGTTCCCATCTCCATCGACCCGGTCATGGGGGAGGATCAGGAGTATAAACTGGGCATCTGGGTCAGGGACAATACCCAGGGTATCGGTACCCTCACTTATGTGGAGGAGGATGGAAGCTATGGTGCGCTGGGCCATGGGATCAGCGATACGGATACAGGTGAGCTTCTTGATATAGCCGGCGGGGAACTGTATCAGGCACAGATCGTATCTGTCTTAAAAGGGACAAAGGGAAATCCGGGGGAACTCTCGGGCTATATTGATTATGATGACAGCAAAAGGATCGGCACCATTGACAGCAACACGGAAAAGGGTATATTCGGTTCTGTGGGCGATGGCTGCATGTATAAGCTTCCGCTTACTTCCATGGAGGTGGGCTACAAACAGGAGGTGGAGACAGGGGAAGCCCAGATACTGGCAGACCTGGAAGGTGAGGTAAAGGCTTACCAGGTAAATATCACGGATATTTACAGGGACCAGGCGGACACGAACAAAGCTTTTGCCATACAGGTAACAGATCCGGAGCTGCTTGCGGCAACAGGCGGGATCGTGCAGGGCATGAGCGGAAGTCCTATTGTACAGAACGGAAAACTGATCGGCGCTGTGACACATGTTTTTGTACAGGATTCTACCAAAGGCTACGGCATTTTTATTGAAAAAATGCTGGAGGATTAGGCGAAAAAATATCTGCAAAATCAGGTTAGATGTCGAAAAAATGATGAATGTGGCAGAATACGGTGAAAGTTGTAAGATGATTTAGCTTGATTATGAAAACAACTGATAATATAATACAAGTAGTCTTCAGAAATGACGATTCAACAGGGCGCCCGTCATTTACTGAAGAAAAAGAGCAACATGACATGGAGGACGAGTTATGGAAAAGTTAAATGTCGCTATAGCAGATGATAATGAGAAAATGTTGGATTTACTGGGGAATCTCATCAATGAAGATAAAGAGCTGGAATTGGTAGGTCATGCCAACAATGGCGCCGATATATACGATATAATCAGAGAAAAAGAACCTGACGTAGTACTTTTAGATATCATAATGCCGAAAGTGGACGGATTGAGCGTGATGGAACGTGTCGGAAGGGACGGCAATCTGAAAAAACATCCCGCTTTTATCGTGGTATCCGCTGTCGGACAGGAGCAGATCACAGAAGATGCCTTTAATCTGGGGGCAAATTATTATATTATGAAACCGTTTGACAACAAGATGCTTCTGTCCCGCATCAAGCATATCAGGCAGTCCAGGGACACGAGAGTGAAGGAACTGCGCAAAGTCAATGCATATGAGGATAAGGGTACTTATTTCGAGAGAAATCTGGAAGCAGATGTGACCAACATCATCCACGAGATTGGTGTTCCTGCACACATCAAGGGCTATCAGTATCTGAGAGATGCGATCATACTCTCTGTCAATGACATGGAAATGCTCAATTCTATTACGAAGATCTTATATCCAACCATAGCAAAAAAACACCAGACAACACCCAGCCGCGTAGAACGGGCAATCCGCCACGCCATTGAAGTGGCATGGAGCAGAGGAAAGATGGATACCATCGACGAGCTGTTTGGCTATACCGTAAGTACAGGAAAAGGCAAACCCACCAATTCGGAATTTATTGCCTTAATTGCAGATAAAATCAGATTAGAATACAAGAAATAAAAATCACCGCCAAAAAAGCACTTTTCATTGCACTGAAAATAGGGTATAATCATTATAATAGGCAGGTTGAGATACTGTCTAAAATATGCAGGCATGGCAGACTTGGGAGGTTTGTGAGGAAGGTGCCTGGCTGAAGGAGGGTATTTCAGTGAAGAAGATATTGTTTGTGGCTTCAGAGGCCGTACCGTTTATTAAAACAGGAGGGCTGGCAGATGTTGTCGGCGCGCTGCCCAAGTGCTTTGATAAGAATTATTTTGATGTGCGGGTGATTATCCCCAAATACATGTGCATGAAGGAAGAGTTCAAGAACCAGCTTCAGTATGTTACACATTTTTATATGGACATAGGCTACCGCAGAGAATATGTGGGCATCATGCAGATGGAATATGACGGTGTTCAGTTCTATTTCATTGATAACGAATACTATTTTTCAGGATACCAGCCATATGGTGATATCCGTTTTGACATTGAGAAATTTGCGTTTTTCTCAAAAGCCGCACTGTCCATCCTGCCTGTAATTGATTTCAGGCCTGATGTGATCCACTGCCATGACTGGCAGACAGGACTGGTACCGGTTTACTTAAAGGACAGGTTCCAGGAAGGTGCCTTTTATCAGGGTATTAAGACAATCATGACCATACATAACCTGAAATTCCAGGGTACCTGGGATATTAAGACGATCCGAGAGCTGACCGGACTTCCGGCATACTATTTTACCCCTGACAAGCTGGAGTCATTCAAGGACGGCAACCTCTTAAAAGGCGGACTGGTGTATGCGGATGCCATTACAACTGTGAGTAATACCTATGCAGAAGAGATTAAGACTGAATTTTACGGAGAAAAACTGGACGGACTGCTTCGCGCCCGCGCCCATGACCTGCGCGGTATCGTAAATGGAATTGACTATGATGAATACAACCCCGAAACTGACCGTATGATCGCGAAGAACTACAATGCGAAGACATTCCGCAAAGAAAAAATAAAGAACAAGACAGCTCTGCAGAGCGAACTGGGACTGAACCAGGATCCAAAGGCTATGATGATTGGTATTGTGTCACGTCTGACAGACCAGAAGGGCCTTGATTTGATCGCTTATGTAATGGATGAGCTGTGCCAGGATGCGATCCAGCTTGTAGTGCTGGGCACTGGTGAAGAACGATACGAGAATATGTTCCGCCATTTCGCATGGAAATATCAAGGCAAGGTGTCCGCCAATATTTTCTATGACAATGCGTTATCTCACAGAATCTATGCATCATGTGATGCGTTCCTGATGCCGTCACTGTTTGAGCCATGCGGCCTGAGTCAGTTGATGAGCCTTCGTTACGGAACCATTCCCATTGTGCGTGAGACTGGCGGTTTGAAAGACACAGTAGAACCATACAATGAATTTGAAAGTACAGGAACAGGCTTCAGCTTTACGAACTACAATGCTCATGAGATGCTGAGTACGATTCGCTATGCAGAGTCTGTATACTACGATAGGAAGCGCGAGTGGAACAAACTGATCGACCGCGCAATGGCCAAGGATTATTCCTGGTCCAATTCTGCGAACCAGTATGAAGAAATGTACAACTGGCTGATTGGATCATGACAGGAAGGATTCTTGTAAAAAGCTGAGAGTGAACCGGATGCGGCAGAGGCTGCATCCGGTTTTCTGGTTGTGCAGCCGCGCAGAGAAAAGATCACTTACCCGGCTGCAGAAGAAAGAAGGGATAGAAATGAAAATTCTTTTGACGGAAGACGATGACAAACTGCGCACAGAGCTGGCGCTGTTTTTTAAAATGCACGGATATGATACAGGGGAGATCACGGATTACAAAAATGCAGTGGAGGAGATCTGCCGTGCAGGGGGCGATATTCTGCTTTTAGACCTCTCCCTGCCGGACGCAGACGGAAAATACATCTGTAAGGAGCTGAGAAAACGTCTGGCGATTCCCATTGTCATCATAACCAGCCAGAATACGGAGATGAATGAGCTTCTGTGTCTTAATTACGGGGCAGATGATTTTATAGCGAAGCCGTTTAATCCCCAGATCCTTTTGGCCCATGTGGAGGCAGTGCTGAAGAGAAGCCAGGGAAGCCTGCAGGAGACAGAGGAGATATCCTGCGGTGACTTTATTCTGGATATTTCCCGGAGCGTGGCAAAAGCAGGGGAGCAGGAGGCGGACCTGACGAAAAATGAGAGCAGGATACTGTACTGCCTTGCGAAAAACAGGGGAAAGATCGTGTCCAGGGATGTGATCATCAATGATCTGTGGGACAGTGAACTGTTTGTAGATGACAATACCCTGACTGTGAATATCACAAGGCTTCGGGCAAAACTGGAATCTATCGGACGAAAGGGCGTGATCCATACCAAGAGAGGGCAGGGGTATCTGTTAGAATGAATCTGAGAGAATATATAAAGGAGCGATGGCTGCAGTTTATTATGCTGCTGGCAGTTCTCACGGTGGTGATCCTTTTCGGTGTGCTGGTCATGATACCGAACTTTTATCTGCTGCTGGTAGGGGTCTCTTTTGTCAGCATCTGGTTCGCGGTGTGGTGCACGGATTATATGAGAAAACGCCGTTTTTACAGGACAGTGGAAAATCATCTGGCACATCTTGACCAGAAATACCTGCTTCCCGAGCTGCTGGAATGCCCGGGTTTTCTGGAAGGGAAATTCATGTATGAAACCCTGCAGGAAATGACGGAATCCATGAACTGGCGGGTGGGAGAGTACAGACGCAAAAGCGATGAGTACAAGGAATACATTGAACTGTGGGTTCATGAGGTGAAGCTCCCCATAGCCACCGGGAAAATGATTCTGGAAAACAACAGGGACAGCTGCAGTGAAAGCCTTTCGGAGGAGCTGGACAAGATCGATGACTTTGCAGAGCAGGCACTTTTTTACGCCAGAAGCAATTACGTGGAAAAGGACTATATACTGAAAAAGCTGAATCTGGAGGAGCTGGCACGCGAGGTTATACGCAAAAACAAGAAAGCACTTATAGGCGGAAAATTCTCCATAGCCCTGCATGACCTGAATGTATGTGTGTATTCTGACAGTAAGTGGCTGGCCTTTATTCTGAACCAGATCCTGGCAAACAGCATCAAATACCGGAAGGAAGACAGCGCGGGGATCGAGTGGTATGCTGCTGCCGAAAAAGAAAAAGTCATCCTGTGCATGAAGGACAAGGGCATCGGTATTCCGGTCATGGATGTGGGCCGTGTTTTTGACAAGGGTTTTACCGGCTCCAATGGCCGTTTTGGCAAAAAGTCCACGGGTATAGGCCTCTACCTGTGTAGAAAACTCTGTGAGAAAATGGGACACAAAATCTACCTGACATCCAGGGAAGGGGAAGGCTGTGAAGTCTTTATTGAATTTCCAAAAGGCAGTATGACCGGATTTCTGGAGTGATCCCTTCTGCCTATGTGACTCTGTTACGGAAAACCCATCCGAATCTGTGTATGATAGTGGCAATGAGAAAACAGACCAACCACAAAAAAGGAGTGTTTCAGATATGCCAAAAAAGACAGTGATAATCGGAGGCGTAGCAGGAGGAGCCACAGCAGCGGCCAGACTGCGCAGAAGAGATGAGAATATGGAGATTGTTGTTCTGGAAAAGGGAGACTATATATCCTTTGCCAACTGCGGCCTTCCCTACTATATCGGGGATGTGATAAAGAGCAGAGATGCCCTTCTTCTCCAGACACCGGAGGCCATGAAGAAAAAATTCAATATTGATGTCCGCACAAAAGCAGAGGCAGCCGCCATTGACCCCAAGGAGCACAAAGTTCTGGTACGCAGTCTTTCCACCGGGGAGGAATACGAGGAAACCTACGACAGCCTTATCCTTGCCACCGGTTCCTCTCCTTTAAAACCGCCCATCCCCGGCATTGACGGCCAGGGTATTTTTACCCTCTGGAACATTCCGGACACGGATAATATAAAGCATTACATGGAACAGCATCATCCTGGCAGGGCGGCTGTGATCGGCGGAGGCTTTATCGGCCTTGAGATGGCGGAAAATCTGCACAGGGCAGGCCTTGACGTGACGATTATAGAGATGCAGAATCAGGTCATGGCGCCTCTTGACTACGAAATGGCGCAGATTCTCCACGAAAACATCCGCATGAACAACACCAGGCTGATCCTGGAGGACGGTGTCGACCACTTTGAGACACAAAACGGCAGTACAAAAATCCATCTGAAAAGCGGCAGAACCGTGGAGGCTGAGCTGGTGCTCCTCTCCATCGGCGTAAGGCCCAACAGTGCACTTGCAAAAGACGCTGGCCTTGCCTTAAATGCCCGCGGAGGCATTCAGGTGGATACCTGTCTCAGGACATCCGAACCGGATATCTATGCAGTAGGTGATGTCATAGAAGTGAATCATCTGGTGACCGTTGAGAAAACCATGATTCCCCTTGCAGGACCTGCCAACAAGCAGGCCAGAATCTGTGCGGACAACATTACGGGCAGCCAAAAAACATACGAGGGTTCCATGGGAACCTCTGTTGCCCAGGTCTTTGACCTGACCGCTGCTGCAGTGGGTCTGAACGAAAAAGCCCTTCTGGCATCCGGCAGGAAAAAGGGAACAGATTATGAGACTGTTGTCATCAACCAGAAATCCCATGCCGGCTACTATCCCCAGGCTACACCCATCACTCTGAAGCTTCTCTTTGACAAAGAGGGAAAGATACTGGGGGCCCAGGCAGTAGGCCAGGATAAAGTGGATAAAAGGATAGATACCATAGCCACGGTCATGAGCATGAAGGGAACCACAGAGAATCTTGCAAAACTGGAACTGGCCTATGCCCCGCCCTTTTCCTCAGCCAAGGATCCTGTCAATATGCTGGGCTTTGTGGCGGAGAATATTCGGAACAACATGGTATCCTTTGTCACCCCCGCGGAGCTGGATCTGCTTCTGCAGGCAGAGCATGAGGGCATTACCGTCCTGGATGTTACAGAGGAGGCTGAACGCATGGTATTTTCCATTCCCGGTTCTGTCCACATGCCTCTCGGCACCCTGCGGAGCCGTCTCAGGGAGCTGAATCCGGATAAGAGGATTGTAGCGTATTGTTCCATAGGCGTGCGTTCCTACAATGCGGCCCGCATCCTTATGCAGAGCGGATTTCAAAAGGTAAGTGTCCTGGCCGGCGGTACATCCTTCTACAAAACATATCACCACACTGCATCCGGTGAGACACCGCCGGTTTTAACTTCCGCTGAAAAAAGCCCTGCGGCGCCGGAGCCTGCCAAAGACTCACCGCAGAAGCTTCAGATTCTGGACTGCAGCGGCCTTCAGTGCCCCGGTCCCATCATGAAAGTAAATGAGACCCTGAAGAAGATGCCCGAAGGCTCCAGACTTCAGGTGTCCGCCACAGACATGGGATTTGCCCGGGATATAGACGCCTGGTGCCGGAGAACCGGCAACACTCTATTGTCCACAGAACGCCAGGGCGGAGAAAATATTGTGACTATTCAAAAAGGCACTGCGCCCTCCTCAGCTGTAGACGCAGCCTCCTGTCCGTCCCACAACCGGGATGATTTGAGCGCAGCCTCATGCCCGTCCCACAACCGGGATGACCAGGGCAAGACAATTATCGTCTTCGACGGTGATTTAGACAAAGTTCTGGCCTCCTTCATCATAGCCAACGGCGCTGCTGCCATGGGCCGCCCGGTCACCATGTTCTTTACCTTCTGGGGCCTGAACGCTCTTAGAAAACCGGAAAAAGTCCATGTCAAAAAGCCTTTTATTGAGAAAATGTTCGGATTCATGATGCCCCGGGGCACCGCAAAACTGAAGCTTTCCAAAATGCACATGATGGGCATGGGCACCAAAATGATGAAAAAAGTCATGAAATCCAAAAATGTCTCCTCTCTGGAAGAACTCATCAGGCAGGCCCAGGAAAACGGCGTAAAGCTGGTAGCCTGCACCATGTCCATGGATGTCATGGGCATTACCCCGGAGGAACTCATAGACGGCGTAGAACTGGCCGGTGTAGTCTCCTACCTGGGCGACGCGGAGCAGTCCAACGTAAACCTGTTTGTATAAGCAAGGCGCCCGGCATCTGTTTTTTACAGAGCCGGGTGTTTCTTTTTGTCCTCCGGAATCACCTGAATTTGGCGTACGGGAATCCTCAGCTTCATCAGAATATTTTTACATACAAGAACAGAAAATATGTTCGAAAAACATTGTTATACTCCTGCTAATCCTGTATACTATAACTAAATTCAGCCCTGAAAAAGCAGCACCAATCCATTTCAAAAATTTTAGGGGCAGCTACTAATATGAACAAAGGACGGTGTTTTGATGATTATTACAAAAGCTACAAAAGAGGACTTATCAGAAATTCTACAACTGCAATATTTGTCTTATCAAAGCGAAGCAAAACTATTAAATAATTTTGATATTCCGCCACTAAAGCAGACATTACAAGAGGTTCAAAACGAATATGATAATGGGACAAGATTAAAAGTTCTTGATGATAATAACAGAATTATCGGTTCAGTACGTGGGTATATAGAAAATGGTACTCTATACATTGGAAAATTATTCGTACACCCATTTTGGCAAGGAAAAGGGATAGGCACAAAATTATTAAAAGAAATTGAACACACTTGTCCGCATAACCGATGTGAATTGTTTACAAGTTCAAAAAGTGCAAAAAATTTACAGCTGTATGAACAGGTTGGATATGAAATTTTTAAACAACAGGAAGTTTCGAATGAACTTACTTTTATATACTTAGAAAAATAGACAACAATGGAGGATGAATCGTCTGCCTGTTAAATTATTGTGTTATTTTACGGCACATGAGTTTAAGACGCATGATATAAGAATAATGTTGACCGGAAAACCGATAGATATATAAGCGAGGATAAATATGAATAAAAATTTTATTAACCTGACAACCGAAAACCTTCCCGCTGAGCATTTATGCTGCATCATCCGCAGCAAAAAGCCCCATCCCGGCGTTGAGGCAAAGCGGCAATGGCTTTCTGACCGACTGAAAGAGGGCCATGTCTTCAGAAAATTAAACGAAAAAGCAGTGGTCTTCATAGAATACGCTCCTCTGGAAACCGCCTGGGTCCCCATAACCGGCCACAATTACTATTATATATACTGCCTGTGGGTCACGGGTACTCACAAAGGAAACGGTTACGGCAGATCACTGATGGAATACTGCATAGCCGACGCCAAAGCAAAAGGAAAGTCGGGCATCTGTATGCTCGGCTCCAAAAAACAAAAAGCCTGGCTTTCCGACCAGGCATTTGCCAAAAAGTTCGGCTTTGAAGTTGTCGACACAACAGACTCCGGCTACGACCTCCTTGCCCTTTCCTTCGACGGAACCATCCCTCAATTTACCAAAAGCGCCAAAGCCCAAACAATCGAGAACAAAATCCTCACCATCTACTACGACCATCAATGTCCCTACACCTACCAAACCATAGAAACCATAAAAAAATACTGCGAATCCACCAACACCCCCTCCGCCTTCATCCAGGTAGACACACTACAAAAAGCAAAAACCCTCCCCTGTGTATTCAACAACTGGGCCATATTCTACAAGGGAAACTTTGAAACCGTAAATCTTGCAGACCTCAACACCATAAAACGAATCCTAAACAAATAAAAATAATTTTTCTGCATAAAGAAAAGAAGCTTCCACGGTTTTAAATATCAACCGTGGAAACTTCTTTTTTTCTACCACTTTCACTGTCCCTTATATCACATCAAAGAAACAAAGGCGTAAACACCACCGCCACAATCGTCATCAACTTAATCAAAATATTGATCGAAGGCCCCGAAGTATCCTTAAACGGATCCCCCACTGTATCACCGACAACCGCCGCCTTATGCGCCTCGCTGCCCTTACCGCCGTGAGCCCCCTCCTCAATAAACTTCTTGGCATTATCCCATGCCCCGCCGGAATTTGCCATAAAAACAGCCATCAGCACTCCTGTGACCAATGCCCCGGCCAATAACCCGCCAAGCGCTGCCGGCCCCAGAACCAGCCCCACAAACAGTGGAGCCACAACAGCCATAATACCTGGAACCAGCATCTCTCTTAACGCTGCCTGGGTAGAAATCTGCACGCAGGAAGAGTAATCCGGCTTCCCTGTCCCTTCCATAATACCCGGAATCGTCTTAAACTGCCTCCGCACCTCCTCGATCATTTTATTTGCCGCCTTGGAAACAGAATCCATGGTAAGCGCAGAGAATAAAAACGGCAGCATACCGCCAATAAACAGCCCCACAATAACCTGCGGATTCAGAATATCGATGGTATCCAGATTCACCGCCTCCGCGTAAGACACAAACAATGCCAAAGCCGTTAACGCCGCGGAGCCAATGGCAAATCCTTTGCCCATGGCAGCAGTGGTATTTCCCACAGAATCCAGCTTATCCGTAATATTCCGTACAGATTCATCAAGCCCTGCCATCTCCGCGATACCGCCTGCATTATCCGCAATCGGCCCATAGGCATCGATGGCGATGGTGATACCGGCTGTGGAAAGCATTCCCACTGCGGAAAGAGCAATCCCGTACAGTCCGCTGAAATGATAAGCAGCCAGGATTCCGACAGCAATAAAAAGGATCGGGAGCATAGTGGAACGCATACCCACAGACAGTCCGCTGATAATAGTAGTGGCAGCACCTGTCTCAGACTGGGATGCAATCTTCTGAACCGGCTTAAAATCCCCGGAAGTATAATACTCTGTGGTGATACCAATCAGCAGTCCCACGATCAGTCCGCTGATAATGGCGACAGCCGCCTTAAAATTTCCAAAGAACATATGACTTAACACAAGGGAGAGCACCAGCACCACCACACTGGAACCATAAGTTCCAACCTTCAGTGCTTTACCGGGGTCTGCGCTGCTGCTGGCTTTCACCAGGAAAGTGCCAGCCATGGAAGCCAGAATCCCCACACCTGCCAGCACCAGCGGGAATACAGCACCGGAACCCTGAAAATAGATCAGCCCCAGCGTGATGGCAGATACCAGGGAACCCACATAAGATTCAAACAGGTCAGCCCCCATACCGGCCACATCACCTACATTGTCACCTACATTATCGGCAATAACAGCCGGATTTCTGGGGTCATCCTCAGGAATCCCCGCCTCCACCTTTCCAACCAGATCGGCGCCCACATCCGCCGCTTTTGTATAGATACCGCCGCCCACACGGGCAAAAAGCGCGATAGAGGAAGCGCCCAGGCCGAAACCGGAGATGATTCCGGCATCCTTTGTCACAAGATAAACCAGGCTGACACCCAGAAGGCCCAGGCCGGTTACACACATACCCATAACAGAACCGCCTGAGAAGGCAATAGAAAGTGCCTGTTTCATGCCGGATTCCTTTGCAGCGCCTGCTGTGCGCACATTGGCCTTTGTGGCAACCTGCATGCCGCAGTAGCCGGATACGGAGGAGAAGACCGCTCCCATAAGAAACGCGGCTGCAGTCATCCAGCTTTTCAGAGCGATACCTAAAATCAGGAAGAACACCACAACGAAAATGATCAGTATCTTGTACTCAGCCGTTAAAAAAGCCTGTGCCCCCTCATGAATGTAGGAGGCGATCTCCTTCATCCTGTCATTTCCGGCCTGCTGTTTTTTTATGGTGCAGGTCAGAAAGAAGGCGAAGAGAAGTCCCAGTATCCCTATAACAGGGACGAGATAAAGCAGTTGTTCCATAATATAATTCCCTTCCTTTCCCTGTGAGGACATTTGGCTGCGCAGGGGTGCGGAGGAGTTTCACCCGGCGTGGACGTTTGTCCTGTCACAAATAAGTTTTGTAATATCATTATATAACAAATATGTCGAAAATACATAAAAAAACTTAAAAAAACATGACATTTTTCAGTAAATCGCTAATTTTTATCAAAAACGCATGGAAAACCTTACAAATCTGAAAGATAAATGTAAGTCAAATCGATGGGATGGATTTTTAAACGGTTGTATGATAGAATCATCAATCAAGGAAGGAGTTACCATCATGAATACAGTATTGGAAGTAGCAAATGTGGAAAAATATTATGGAAATAAAAGTAACCTGACAAAAGCCCTGGACGGAATCAGCTTTTCCGTGGAGGAGGGTGAATTTGTGGGGATCATGGGAGCGTCGGGAAGCGGTAAGACAACGCTGCTCAACTGTGTCTCTACGATTGACCGTGTGACCAGCGGAAAGATCATCGTCAATGATATAGATGTGACAAGACTCAGGGGAAATCACCTTAATCAGTTCAGAAGAGAGGAGCTGGGTTTTATTTTCCAGGATTTCAACCTTCTGGATACATTGACCGCCTATGAGAATATTTCCCTGGCACTCACGATTCAGCGCATCAGCCCGGCGAAAATCCATAAGTCGGTAAAAGAGATCGCAGATAAGCTGGGAATTGAGGACATTTTAGAGAAATATCCCTATCAGATGTCAGGAGGCCAGAAGCAGCGTGTGGCCTGCGCAAGAGCCATGATAACAAATCCGCAGATCGTAATGGCCGATGAGCCCACAGGCGCTCTGGATTCCAAGTCTGCCAGGATGCTGCTGGAGAGCTTCCAGTATCTGAACCAGCAGATGGCTGCCACAATCCTTATGGTCACGCACGACGCCTTTACCGCCAGTTATGCCAACAGGATTCTGTTTATCAAGGACGGAAAGCTGTTCAATGAACTGGTAAGGGGAAGGGACACGAGAAAAGAATTTTTCAACCGCATCATCGAGGTGGTTACTCTCCTGGGAGGTGAGCTGAACGATGTTATTTAAGCTTTCGGTCAAGAATATCAGAAAGAGCCTGAAGGACTATGCTATCTATTTCATGACACTGATACTGGGGGTTGCCATTTTTTATATTTTCAACTCCCTGGATTCCCAGCAGGCCATGACGGATCTGTCCTCCTCCACAAAAGAGATCATACGGCTCATGATCACCATGTTAGGCGGGGTCTCCGTGTTTGTTTCCTGTATCCTGGCGTTTCTCATCGTTTACGCCAACAATTTCCTGATCAGGAGAAGGAAAAAAGAATTTGGGGTATATATGACACTGGGAATGGGAAAAGGGCAGATATCCAGGATCCTTGTGGGAGAGACCTTTCTCATCGGTCTTCTGTCCCTGGCAGTTGGACTGTTCATCGGTGTTTTGGGAGCGCAGTTCATGTCCGTGCTGGTGGTGAAAATGTTTGAGGTGGATATGGAGTCCTATGTCTTCGTATTTTCCAAAACGGCCTTCTTCAAAACGATTTTATACTTTGGGATCATGTACCTGGCTGTCCTGGTCTTCAATACTGTCAGCATCTCAAAATGCAGCCTCATAGACCTTTTATCTGCCGGGAAGAAGACAGAGCAGATCAAAATGAAAAAGCCGGCAGTCTGCATACTGCTGTTCCTTGCTTCCGCTGCGCTTCTGGGAGTGCTCTACTATCTGGTAGCTGTTACACCGGATAAGCTGGATACCGGTTCCTACGGGATCATCATTTTACTGGGCTGCCTGGCTACATTCCTGATCTTCTGGTCTCTGTCAGGATTTCTTCTGCACATGGTGAAGCGGAATAAAAAATATTATCTGAAGGATTTAAACGCTTTTGTTCTCAGACAGATCAACAGCAAGGTCAATACCACGGTGTTTGCCATGACAGTCATCTGCATTATGCTTTTTATGACGATCACAGTGCTGTCAAGCGGTCTCGGAATAAACCACTCTTTCCGGGTATCTTTAGAGGAAATGACTCCGGTGGATGTGAATACGGAATATATGCCGCCTGAAGGGGAGAGCGCAGGGATTTCTGTTTCGGATAAACTGCAGGAGGAAGGATTTGACCTTACTGCTTTTCAGGATGACTATGTGGATATGGGTATCTATGCCACAGACCAGCTCACCATGGGCATGACTATTGGGGAAAACATAGACGAGGTGACAAAGAATTTTATGTTCCTTGACGCGAATCTGCCGGAGGACATTGTAAAACTGTCAGATTACAACCGCCTTGCAAAGCTTTACGGCAGGGAACAGTATGAGCTTGGGGATGGGGAATATCTGGTGCTCTGCAATATAGATGATGTGAAACTGCAGAGAGACAAAATGCTGAAAAAGGGGGAGAAGATCCGGCTGGACGGCGTGTCCTATTCACCCAGATACGAGGAATGCCAGGACGGTTTTCTCATGATGATGACCAACCGTATTAATCCGGGAATCTATATACTTCCGGACCATGCGGTGAAGGAAGCCTGGAGGACAGGCGGGTTTCTGGCAGCCAATTATGCCGTGCAGGATAAAAAGGGCGTGGAGGAGACAGATATCAAGATCAACGCTGTGCGAAGAGAGAGCGGGATTTACAGCAATACCAGGACAGATATTGTGTCTGCCAGCATGGGGCTTTCCACGATCATTACATTTGTAGCCATATACCTGGGAATCATATTCCTGATCTCAGGGGCAGCCATTCTGGCCCTGAAAGAGCTTTCAGAGAGTTCAGACAACCGTGAACGGTATGATGTGCTGCGCAAAATCGGTGCGGATGAGAGCATGATAAACCGCTCCCTGTTCAAACAAATTGGGATATTTTTCCTCATGCCGCTCAGTTTGGCAGTGGTGCATTCCGTCTTTGGTCTGCAGTTTGTTAGGAAGATGATGATCACCATAGGAGAAGTGAACCGTTTCGGCTCTATTGTCACCACAGCGGCCGTTCTGCTGGTTATTTACGGCGGATATTTCCTTACCACATATCTGGGCAGCAAACGAATTATTCAGGGAAAATGAGAATAAGAAAAACCCGGACCTGCCATACTATTTCTGTAGACAAAACGGTGTTAGAACCACCAAAAACAGAAATAGGAGGAAAATGTCATGACAGAACTTTCAGTACTTGACTTACAGAATCTGCGCCATCTGATCGGCGGATTTGAGACTACCCACTGCAAAATGCAGGACTATGCACACGAGGCACAGGACCCACAGGTGAAACAGTTCTTCCAGAAGGCTGCACAGTCAGCTATGGAGAGCAAACAGCAGCTTATGCAGTATTTACAGTAGGAGGTAGGAAAAATGACAGATAAGACAATGGTAGTAGATACCCTGGTTGGTATCAACGGTGAACTGGTACACTATGGTGAAATGATTCCCCAGACAGAAAATGCCCAGTTAAAACAGGCTTTAAAACAGATGAGAAACCAGAGTGAAATGTCACAGGAAGAGATCTATCAGATCGCCAGAGCAAAAAGCTATTACGTTCCCGCTGCGAAAGCGACACCGGAAGAGATTTCTCATGTAAAAAGCGTACTGACACAGTTATCTGCACAGTAGACACTTCTCACACACCGCTGGCCTGCCGGGCACGGAGTAAACAGCAGTGCACAGGGACATCGGAACACATCCGGTGTCCTTTTTTTCTTGACAAATCCCGCCAGATGCTACATACTGAACACATACCGTCAAAGGCAGCTCTGCCTTTTTTATCTGTTCAAGCAGCATTCCGCTGCGCCGGTATTCCCATAGAAAAAGAACGCGCAGAAAGGGTGTGATGCGTATTGCAGGCAGGAAAATAACAGTTGACAAGGAACGAAAAGTGTACTATTATGATAACAGCAATACGAACATAAGTTCGTAGAAATGACAGAAGAAGAAATTATTGAGATGAATCGAATAAAGGAGATTTCAAATGGTCAAAGAAGATAAATTAAAAGCCCTGGACGCGGCCCTGGGACAGATTGAGAAGCAGTTTGGTAAAGGCTCTGTTATGAAACTGGGCGATTCCTCTGTACATATGAATGTGGAGACAGTACCTACAGGTTCTCTCAGCCTTGACATTGCACTGGGTCTGGGAGGCATCCCGAAAGGAAGGATCGTAGAGGTCTACGGTCCGGAATCCAGCGGTAAGACCACCGTGGCGCTGCATATGGTGGCTGAGGTACAGAAAAGAGGCGGAATTGCCGGATTTATTGATGCAGAGCATGCTCTGGACCCGGTATATGCCAAGCATATCGGCGTGGATGTGGACAATCTCTATATTTCACAGCCGGATAACGGGGAGCAGGCCCTGGAGATCACAGAGACTATGGTGCGTTCCGGTGCTGTGGACATTGTGATCGTGGACTCTGTTGCGGCTCTGGTTCCGAGAGCGGAGATCGAGGGTGATATGGGTGATTCCCATGTGGGTCTGCAGGCGCGTCTGATGTCACAGGCTCTCCGTAAACTGACGGCTGTCATCAGCAAATCCAACTGTATCGTTATCTTTATCAACCAGCTCCGTGAGAAAGTCGGAGTTATGTTCGGCAACCCGGAGACCACCACAGGCGGCCGTGCCCTGAAGTTTTATTCCTCCATCCGTCTGGATGTCAGGAGGATTGAAGCTCTGAAGCAGGCCGGAGAGATCGTTGGAAACCGTACCAGGATCAAAGTAGTTAAGAATAAGATCGCGCCTCCTTTTAAAGAGGCAGAGTTTGATATCATGTTCGGCCAGGGAATCTCCAAAGCCGGTGATATCCTGGATCTGGCAGCAGATTTGGGCATTATCAATAAAAGCGGCGCATGGTATGCATATAAGGACGGAAAGATCGGCCAGGGACGTGAAAATGCAAAACAGTACCTGAAAGAAAATCCGGACGTGGCAGCAGAAGTGGAAGCAAAAGTCAGGGAACACTACGGACTTGTTGAGGGAAATACAGAAGAAGACAAGAAAGGTGCAAAAGAGGAGAAAAAGGCTGACGCCAAAGCCTCTGACACAAAAGCACCGGATATGAAGGCCGCGGAGGCACCTGCAGCGCAGGGCACGAAAAAGGAAAATGGGGTTGTATAATGCTTGTCACAAAAATACAGGCTGTAACAAAACAAAAATACAGGATTGAACTTGACGGACAGCCCGCCTTTGTTATTTACAAAGGCGAGCTGTCTCGCTATGGAATAAAAGAAGGACAGGAGATTCCAGGACCGGTTTATCAGGAGCTTGTGGGACAGGTTCTCACCAAACGAGCCAAACTGCGCGCCATGCACCTTTTGGAGAGCATGGACCGGACCAGAGCGGAGCTTGAGAGAAAACTGCAGGCAGGTGAGTACCCCAGGGAAGCTGTGGAAGCGGCACTTGCGTATGTGGAATCTTTTGGATATCTGGATGACAGAAGATATGCCCGGCATTATGTGGAATGTAAAAAAGAGGGCAGAGGAAAAGCAAGGCTGAAGATGGAGCTGGCCCAAAAAGGTGTGGACAGAAGCATCATAGAGGAGGTTCTGGAGGAGGCGGAGCTGGATGACTGCAGGGACACGATCCGGGAACTGGTAAGGAAGAGAAGAAGGGGCAGCGGCCCCATGGATGACAGAGAACGGCAGAGAATTTACGGCTATTTAATGAGAAAAGGTTTTTCCTCCTCTGATATTTTGTCCGTATTAAAAGAAAAAGAGGATTTTTGCTGAAAAATCTTGGACAGATTTCACATACTTGTCTTTTAGAAAAATAGGTTTTATGTTGACTTTTCAGTAAAAACAGTATAAAATTAAACTGTTGTATTTGTACAATGAAAACTAAATAAGGAGGTGCTCCTGTGGCAATCTATGTAATAGTTGCAATTGTTGCTGTGGTAATCACGCTGCTGATTGCAGTTCCTGTTACAGCCAACATTTCAGTTAAGAAAAAAACTGAAAAAGATGCTGAGACGATCGGAACGGCAGAAGTAAAAGCAAGAAGCATTATAGATGAAGCATTGAAATCTGCGGAAACGAAGAAACGTGAAGCTCTCTTAGAAGCAAAAGAAGAAAATCTCCGTACTAAAAATGAGTTGGAGAAAGAGACAAAAGAGAGACGGGCAGAACTTCAGAAGTATGAGAAGCGTGTTTTATCCAGAGAAGAAGCAGTGGACAAGAAGGCTGATGCCCTGGAAAAACGAGAAGCAGATTATACAGCAAAAGAAGCCGAGCTAAAAAAGAAAGAAAAGAAAGTCGATGAATTACATGACCAGAGAGTACAAGAGCTGGAGAGAATTTCCGGCCTGACCTCCGAACAAGCAAAAGATTATTTGTTAAAAACTGTTGAGGACGAAGTAAAAATTGACACTGCCAAGCTCTACAAGGAATTGGAGAGCAAAGCAAAAGAGGAAGCCGATAAGAAGGCCAAGGAATACGTGGTGACAGCCATTCAGAAATGTGCGGCAGACCATGTATCGGAAGCTACAATTTCCGTTGTACAGCTTCCAAGCGATGAAATGAAGGGCCGTATTATCGGTAGGGAAGGACGCAATATCCGAACTTTGGAAACACTTACGGGCGTAGATCTCATTATTGACGATACCCCGGAAGCAGTCGTATTGTCCGGTTTCGATCCGATCCGGCGTGAAGTAGCACGTATTGCGCTGGAAAAACTGATTGTGGACGGAAGAATTCATCCGGCCAGAATCGAAGAGATGGTGGAAAAGGCACAAAAAGAAGTAGAGACCATGATGAGAGAAGAAGGTGAATCCGCAGCCCTGGAAGTTGGCGTACACGGCATTCATCCGGAATTGATCCGTCTGCTGGGACGTATGAAATTCCGCTCCAGTTACGGCCAGAATGCTTTAAAGCATTCTATTGAGGTGGCACAGCTTGCCGGCCTTCTGGCGGGTGAAGTTGGGACAGACATTCGCATGGCTAAACGTGCAGGTCTGTTACATGACATCGGAAAATCCATCGATCATGAAGTAGAAGGTTCCCATATTCAGATCGGTGCTGACTTATGTAGAAAATATAAAGAGTCCCAGGTGGTAATAAATGCCGTGGAATCCCATCATGGAGACACGGAACCCACATCACTGGTGGCTTGCATTGTACAGGCTGCTGACGCGATCAGCGCGGCAAGACCTGGTGCTAGAAGAGAAACTTTAGAAACATATACCAACAGATTAAAACAATTAGAAGACATAACAAACTCTTTCAAAGGAGTGGACAAATCTTTTGCTATTCAGGCAGGTAGGGAAATTCGAGTGATGGTAGTACCGGAACACGTAACAGATTCCGATATGGTACTGCTGGCACGGAATATTTCAAAACAGATTGAAGCTGAACTGGAGTATCCGGGACAGATCAAGGTTAATGTGATTCGGGAGAGCCGCGTAGTAGATTACGCAAAGTAGGCTGGACCGGGAAAGATGTGCAGAATGCTGCGATGATATTTTATATATCACTGCAGATTCTGCACTTTTTTATTGCAGAGAAAGATGGCTGCAGGGCCTGTTTACCCGGGAGCAGCGGCGGAAGAAAAAAGATGTGACAGACAGGAGCGTACTAATCGCAGGGGGCAGGGCATAGAATATATAGGGTGAGATTATGAAAAAATATTTGAATGTGTTTTTCCTCCTGTACTTAGGAGGATTTGTAGTGGGGGTGCTTTGTTGTAATTTTTTGAGGAGTTATGCGGGGTATCAGACCAGTCTGCTGGGGGTCTATCTGGCAGACAGGGCGGCGGGAAGTGTTTCCGGGAGCGGGATCTTTCTGCGGTTGTTTGAGAGAAGAGGTGTCTGGTTTTTGTTGTATCTGATCAGCGGGGTGACGCCTTTTGGGATTCCGCTGGTGCTTGGGGGACTGCTTTGGCTGGGGTTTCTGGGCGGGAATCTGCTGACTGTGTTTTTGATGGAATATGGGATTCGCGGAATCGGGGCCGCGCTTGCCTGCTTTTTCCCTCAGGGGCTTTTTTATGTGCCCTCTGTGCTGCTGTTTTTCTTCTTCATTGTGCAGATGAGCCAGAAGTATTGGGGGAAGGGTATTCGGGTGAAGGCGGACTACAGGGCATACCTTTTTTTTATGACCGGGATTGGTATCTTATTCCTGCTGGCTCTTTTTATGGAAAGTTATGTCAACCAAAATGTGCTGAGTTTTGTAATTGAGAGGTTTTTATAAAAAATTAACAAAATATTAACAATTTCAAATTTACCACATCTGGTAGACATAAATAGAGCTTTTTCGATATGTTGTGGAAATGTAAAAAAAGCCTGAAAAACAAGAAAAACTTTGGAAAAATCCGTTTGCTTTTTCTATGGAAGTTGATATATAATTTCATTATGATTTGGAAAGGTATGGCCTTTTACAATTAACTTAACGAGGGATAATCATACATGAAGTGCGAGATTGAAGAGTTTATAGCCTATTTACATAACACCAAAGGCACTTCCAAAAATACAGAAGTATCCTATGAGCGGGATTTGCGAAAGATGGATCAGTTTCTGAGGAACGAAGGAGTGGACAGGGTTCAGGATGTGACTGCCACGAATCTGAATTCTTATGAGATGTATTTGGAGCGGGAGAAGTTCGCTGCTTCCACCATTTCCAGGAGTATCGCGTCTATGCGCGCTTTTTTTCAGTATTGCTGCCAGCAGGGAATGCTTTCGGAGAATCCGGCAGACATATTGAAGGCGCCTAAGATCGAAAAGAAGATGCCTGGGATTCTTACTGTAGAAGAAGTCGATTTGTTGTTGAACCAGCCAAAGGAAAATACAGCCAAGGGTGTCCGGGATAAAGCCATGCTGGAGCTTTTATATGCCACAGGAATCCGGGTCAGTGAGCTGATCGGACTGAAGCTGGAGAATATAAATTTAAAACTGGGATACATCACCTGCGAGGCCAGCGAGAAGGAGAGGGTAATACCTTTCGGAAACGCGGCGAAGAAGGCGGTGAAGGAGTATCTGGAGCAGGCAAGGGAGGAGCTTTTAAGCCATAAGGAAAGCGACTGCCTCTTTGTTAATTGTTCCGGAAAACCTATGAGCCGGCAGGGATTCTGGAAGGTGCTGAAGACCTATGCCTCTTCTGCCGGGATTCAGCAGGATATCACACCACATACGCTGCGGCATTCCTTTGCAGCCCATCTGGTGCAGAACGGTGCGGATCTGAAAAGTGTACAGGAAATGCTGGGACATTCTGATATATCCACCACCCAGATTTATCTGAATATGAATGTGAATAAAATCAGGGATGTGTATCTGAAAGCGCATCCGAGAAAATAGAGGACCTGAAAAGATATGAGTTTTCGGGTTCTTTCTTTTTGGCAGGAGAAACAGGAAAGGCATTTGCCTCCGAGTGTGATGTTCGGAAGCAAATGCCTTTTGTTTTTGAACATCGGAAAGTTCAAAAAGCGTGGCTTTCCGATAATTTAACACAGTTCCGCGATGGTATAGAGGAGTTTCTCTGTCTCCTCCCAGCCAAGGCAGGGGTCTGTGATGGATTTTCCATAGATATGGTCAGGGCCGATCTTCTGGCAGCCGGATACCAGGTAGCTTTCAATCATGACACCTTTTACCAAATGGCGGATATCACGGGATACCAGGCGGCTGTGCAGCACTTCTTTGACAATGCGGACCTGCTGTTCGTATTTTTTGCCGGAGTTGGCATGGTTGGCGTCAATGATGACTGCCGGATTTTCCAGGTCACGGTCATTGTACATTTCCAGAAGAAGCTGCAGATCCTCGTAGTGATAGTTGGGCAGGGTATTGCCGTGTTTGTTCACAGCACCGCGCAGGATGGTGTGGGTGAGGGGATTGCCCTCTGTCTTGACTTCCCATCCTCTGGAGATGAAGTCATGTCCCTGCTGTGCGGCAACCACGGAGTTGAGCATAACAGAGAAGTCCCCGCTGGTGGGATTTTTCATACCCACAGGAACGTCAAGGCCGCTTACCATGAGACGGTGCTCCTGGTTCTCCACAGAACGCGCTCCGATCGCCACGTAGGAGAGCAGGTCAGATAAGTAGTGGTAGTTGTCCGGGTACAGCATTTCATCCGCGGAGCTGAGCCCTGTCTCCTGCAGGGAACGGATGTGCATGTGGCGGATGGCCAGAATGCCTGCCAGTACGTCCGGCTTTGCCTCAGGGTCCGGCTGGTGGAGCATGCCCTTATAGCCCTCCCCTGTAGTACGCGGTTTGTTGGTGTATATACGCGGAACCAGCACCAGACGGTCTTCCACTTTATCCTGAAGCTTTGCAAGGCGGTTGGTGTAGTCACATACAGAATCTTCATTGTCTGCAGAACAGGGGCCGATGATGACAAGGAATTTGTCGGAAGCACCTGTGATGACATCGCTGATCATTTTGTCTCTTTTAGCTTTTATCTGTTTCAACTCTTCGGACACGGGTGCCTGTGCTTTGATCTCATCCGGAGAGGGAAGCTGTTTTACGAATTTGAAACTCATAATTATCTCCTTTGTTTGACTTTCCAGAGCGTGTTTGAAAATTTATTCCGGCAGTCTGTACGCCGCACATCTTGCCGAAAGCAATTTTCAAACACGTTCTAGTTGATTATTATAATACAAAACTTTCCGGTTGTCGACAGTTTTGGGTAATTTTTTGCTTTAAAGCGTCTAAGCGGTAAAGATTAGAACTGCATGGTACGGGAGTCTGGGGGGGATCTTTTCCCGGGTGCGAAAAGCACCGGGTTTATTCACCCGGCGCTGTTTTCATGTAATCTTTTAAGAAAAATAAAGTGAGGAGCGTGATTGCCAATTCACTGATCAAAAGCCCCCACAGATACCCCAGAATACCGAAACGCGGAATCACGAAAAAAACAAAGAGCAGGCGGATGGAGAGGCCTAACAGGTTCTGGGCAAAGTATTTTCCCGTCTCCCCCAGACCGTTTAAGATTCCGCTCAGCGTGCTGGAGAGATACAGGCAGGGGCAGATAAAGGAAAGCGTTTTGATAAAAGTCCCTGCGAACTCATTTTTGAATAAAAACAGCCCCAGAAAATCACCGGAAAAATAAAAAAAGGCGGTGGAGAGGAAACCCAGCAGCAGGCAGTAGCGGGTGGTGGTAAAAATGCTTCTCCGTATATTCTTATAATTCCCCACTGCCTGGTCCTGTGCCACAGAGGGCAGAAGCATGGCTGAGACAGCGTTGGTGATCGCGGAGGGAAACAGTATGAGCGGCAGTGCCATACCGTTTAACACCCCGTAGATGGAGAGTGCGGAGGCGCTGTCCATGCCGAAAAGCCGCAGATGCCCGGGGATCAGCACAGACTCCATACTGTGCAGGATATTGATAAAGAGCCGGTTTCCTGTAAGGGGCAGAGACAAAGACACAATGTCCTTTAAATCCTTACCCGGCGCATGGATATTGCTGATTTGGTAATGATACTTTCTGTAATCCCACAGAATGAACAACAGAGAGAACAGCATGGAGACCAGTTCCCCCGCGAAAAGCCCCACAACAGCCAGCATGGGTGTGAGCGGATGCCCTTCCCCGGTCCACACCAGGTAGAGAAGGTAGGTTGCGCTCATGCGCGCTGTCTGCTCCACAAGCTGCGACCAGGCCGGGATTCCTGTCTTCTTCCTGGCCAGATAGTAGCCGTAGGCACAGGAATGAAAAGTTCCCATGGGAATTGACAGGGAGGAGACACGGAGCAGGTCTGTACACTGTTCCTCCAGCAGGATATGTACGGCAAACCAGGAGGCATGTCGGTACAGCAAAAAGGTGACGGCAAAAGATATGGCCATGGACAGGGAAGTGGCGATGAGAAAAATATCACGGGCGCCCTGTTCATCCTTTAAAGCTACCCGGGCAGCCACGAAGCGGGAGATCGCGGTCTGGATTCCTCCGACTGTCAGTGCAAAACAGAGGGTGTGGATGGGAAAGATAAGCTGGTAGATACCCATCCCCTGTGCACCAATTGTCTGCGACAGGAATATTCTATAGAGAAACCCAAGGATTTTTGTAAGGAAACCAGCCAGGGTCAGGATGAGTGTTCCTTTCAGCAAAATATGTTTGTTATCCATAAGAAGTCCTTTATAGTCACTATCCGCAGAGAGAGCAATAGTAACTTTTATAGCCTTTTTCACAATATATTCCAAAAAGTATCTTGACAGAACAGGATAAGAATGATATTCTACAATCAAATCCGAGTAAAACAGTCGGAATTTGAAAAGGATGGTGATGATTTGAAATTATCAACCAAAGGAAGGTACGGCTTGAGAGCTTTGATCGATTTGGCTTTATACAGCGAATCTGAGGCTGTTTCCATACAGAGCATTGCCACACGCCAGAACATTTCTGACAGTTATCTGGAACAGCTGGTGCGCAAGTTAAAGAGTGCCGGGTTGGTAGTGAGCGTCCGCGGTGCACAGGGCGGATATAAGCTTGCCAGACCTGCCGGTGAGATATCCGTAGGGGATGTCCTTCGGGCGCTGGAGGGCAGTCTGGATGCCGTTACCTGTAATGGAGGAGGAGAACATAGCTGCCAGGGTGCGGATTTGTGCGTCACCCGCTATGTATGGCAGCGTATCAATAATAGTATAAAAGAAACTGTAGATTCCATCATGCTGGATCAGCTCGTAGAGGAAAGCCGCAGGATGCGGGATAAGGGGCAGATTCAGGTGCAAAAATGTGACAATTAGGAGAGAGGAATTATGAAGACAACAATATATCTGGATAATGCAGCAACAACAAAAACAGCACAGGAGGTTGTAGATGCCATGCTTCCGTACTTCACAGAGAGCTACGGAAATCCATCCAGCATCTATGAGATCGGACAGAGAAGCAAAGAGGCGATCACAAAAGCCAGAGAACAGATCGCAGAGGTGCTGGGCGCAAAGTCAGAGGAAATTTACTTTACAGCAGGCGGCAGTGAAGCGGATAACTGGGCTTTGAAAGCGGCATTTGAAGCATACAAAAGCAAAGGAAACCATATCATCACCACGAAGATAGAGCATCACGCTATTCTGCACACCTGCGAATATCTGGAAAAACGCGGAGCAAGGGTGACCTATCTGGATGTGGATGAGAATGGTATCGTAAAGCTGGATGATCTCTTAGAAGCCATCACACCGGAGACGATCCTGATCTCCATTATGTTTGCAAACAATGAGATCGGCGCTGTCCAGCCCATCAAAGAGATCGGAATGATCGCCAAAGAACACAATATATTATTCCACACAGATGCGGTACAGGCATTCGGACAGGTCCCGATTCATGTGGATGAGATGAACATTGATATGTTAAGCTCCAGCGGACATAAGATCAACGGACCAAAGGGCATTGGTTTCTTATATATCCGCAAAGGCGTAAAGATCCGCAGTTTTGTACACGGCGGTGCTCAGGAGAGAAAGAGAAGAGCAGGTACAGAGAACGTGCCGGCCATTGTGGGATACGGTGTGGCAGCAGAGCGCGCAGCCAGAACCATGGAGGAGCGTACGAAGAAAGAGATAGAGCTGAGGGATTACTTTATCGGCAGAATCTTAAATGAGATTCCCTATGTCCGCCTCAACGGTGACGCCAAAAGACGTCTGCCGAACAACATTAATGTGAGCTTCCAGTTCATTGAGGGTGAGTCCCTGCTCATTATGCTGGATATGAAGGGGATCGCGGCGTCAAGCGGCTCTGCATGTACCTCCGGATCCCTGGACCCGTCCCATGTACTGCTGGCCATCGGTCTGCCTCATGAGATTGCCCATGGTTCTCTCAGAATGACCATCAGCGAGGAGACAACAAAAGAAGATCTGGACTACACACTGGACCAGATCAAGGAGATTGTAAACCGTCTGCGTGAACTCTCCCCGTTATATGAAGATTTCATAAAAAAACAGAAACAGAACAGAGCGTAAGATCAAAAAAGACAAATTATGGAGGAAAATAAATTATGTACAGCGAAAAAGTAATGGACCATTTTCAGAACCCGAGAAATGTAGGAGAGATTGAAGGCGCCAGCGGTGTCGGAACCGTAGGCAATGCAAAATGCGGAGACATTATGAGAATGTATCTGGATATTGATGAGGACGGAATCATCCGGGACTGTAAATTCAAAACCTTCGGCTGCGGCGCCGCAGTGGCAACCAGCAGTATGGCTACAGAGCTTGTGAAGGGCAAAACCATTCAGGAGGCCCTGCAGGTGACAAATAAAGCGGTTATGGAGGCTCTTGACGGCCTTCCCCCGGTAAAAGTACACTGCTCCCTGCTTGCTGAGGAAGCGATCCATGCAGCACTCTGGGATTATGCGGAAAAGCACGGAATTAAGATCGAGGGTCTGGATAAGCCAAAAAGCGATATTTCTGAAGGGGAAGAAGAGGAAGAGTATTAATGGAAAAAAAGAAGGTAGTTGTGGGGATGTCCGGCGGTGTGGACTCCTCAGTGGCGGCCTATCTGCTGAAGGAACAGGGATATGATGTCATTGGAGTCACCATGCAGATCTGGCAGGATGAGGACAATGCGGCACAGGAGGAGAACGGCGGCTGCTGCGGCCTGAGCGCAGTGGACGATGCCAGAAGAGTGGCGAACATGCTGGAGATTCCCTACTACGTCATGAACTTCAAACATGAGTTCAGAGAAAATGTCATTGACTATTTCATTCAGGAATATCTAAAAGGCCGCACACCCAACCCCTGTATTGCCTGCAACCGTTATGTAAAATGGGAATCCCTTCTCAAAAGGAGCATGGAGATCGGTGCGGATTACATTGCCACAGGCCATTACGCCAAGATTGTGCAGACAGACAGCGGCAGGTATTCTCTGAAAATGTCGGATGCCACAGGAAAAGACCAGACCTATGCCCTTTATAATCTTACCCAGTTCCAGCTTTCACACACGCTTATGCCTGTTGGATTCTATGAGAAGGATGAGATCAGAAAAATAGCGGAACAGATTGGCCTTCCCGTGGCGAAGAAGAAGGACAGCCAGGAAATCTGCTTTGTGCCGGACAAGGACTATGCCGGATTTATCGAGGAGAATACAGAGCATAAGATAGAAGAGGGCAGCTACGTGCTGGCAGACGGTACGGTGATCGGGCGCCATAAAGGGATCACCCATTATACCATTGGTCAGAGAAAAGGCCTGGGCCTGGCAATGGGACATCCTGTCTTTGTGACAGAGATTCGTCCTGAAAGCAACGAGGTGGTGATCGGAGAAAATGAGGACCTGTTCCAAAGAGAACTGATCTGTAACCGGATTAACTTTATGTCCATTCCTGACCTGAAAGAGGACATGCATGTTATGGCTAAAATCCGGTATAACCACAGAGGTGCTTCTGCTGTCATACACAGAGAAGAGGAAGACAAGATTCGGGTGATCTTCGATGAACCCCAGAGGGCCATCACTCCGGGACAGGCAGTTGTCTTTTATGACGGAGAATATGTAGCCGGAGGCGGCATTATTTTATGACTTTTTTGGAGTATAAAATTGCCCGGGAGACAGTTTTTGCATGAAGCTGTTTTCCGGGCAGTTTTTTCTTTGGGCCGGTACAGATCGTATGCAGAACACGCGGCCGAAATATTGGGTTTTAACCGGGAGGTAAGGATTAGATGAATGTGAGAGCAGAGAGACTGGATAATGAAAGCATTCGGTACATATATAAAACCTACATGAAGAAAGATTTTCCAAGGTCAGAACTCAAACCTCTGAAAAGTATTCTGGCGCTGACAGAGAGCGGCAGAGGGGATGGGTATGGGTTCTATGACGGGAATGCACTGGCAGGATATGCGTTTTTGATAAAGGCACCCTCCGGGAGGGCATACCTGATCGATTATCTGGCAGTGCTGCCGTCTGTGAGAGGCAGAGGGTATGGGAGTGCATGTCTTCTGGCACTTCAGTCTATTTTAGATAAAAGAGACATGTACAGCGATAAAGAAGCCGTACGGGAGAACGAGGGGTATATCATCATGGCAGAGACCGAAGACCCATCCTTTGCAGCCCGGGAAGAGGAACTGCAGGTCCGCAGAAGAAGAATCCGCTTTTACGAAAAGAATGGATTTTTTGATTCCCGGAACACCTGCCGCCTCTTTGGGGTGGAATACAGAATTTTAGGAAAGTCCTCCGCTGCAGCCGAAAAAGAGGAGATACAGATACGCTGCAGGGAGGAATTGGACAGCATTTACCGCACTGTCATTCCTAAGATCGTATATGGCAGCCAGGTGATCTGGCTGTAAGATTTCGGAATTTCTCTTACAATGGAAGAAATTCCGGTTTTCTGTTCCTGAAAACCGTATAATAATGAAAACCACATTCCTTTAACAATGCCCCTGCGCGCTCAAAGTCATAGGCTATATGTTCCGGCGCATGAGCGTCAGAGCCAAGGGTGAGGATTTCGCCTCCCAGTTCCCGGTAGCGGCTTAATATCTTTTCCGTGGGATTGGGATGCCCGAGACCGTATTTGAACCCCGCGGTGTTGCATTCCAGTCCGATGCCCTTCTGCACCAGAACGCGGAGAATTTCGTCCAGGATATCTCTGTATTTTTCATAGGTATAATACAGGTTGCGGTTGGGGCCGTAGCGAACCACATAGTCAATGTGACCGCATACATCGAAACAGGAGAAGACTTTTAAGTTTTCCAAAAGGCAGGTAAAATAGCTGCGGTATGCCTCCTCCTCGCTGCGGTTTTCAAAAAATATCCTGTCATAGGGGTCACATCCGTCCGCAACATGCACGGAGCCGATGACAAAATCAAAGGGGTAACCGGCTGCGAAGGACGGCAGTTTCCCGGTCAGATGGGGCTGGAGTCCAAGCTCGATACCGAAATTTATCTCTATTTTATTTTCATACTTTTTTCTGAGTTCCAGAAGTTTTTCCCGGTAAGCCGGCATATCCACAAGAAAATCAAACTCTCCTGTGGGAAAATCGAAATCCATATGCTCTGTAAAGCAGACCCGGGGCACATTTCTGTGAATGGCACCGAGGATCATGTGCTCCATAGGAGCTTCGCTGTCGCTGGAAAATGATGTGTGCATGTGATAATCTGCGTACATAGATGACATCTCCTTTTCATTTGCTGCCCTAATTATATAGGAAAGAGAGGGAATTGTACATAAAGAGAATGTAAAACTGGTACGATTTTTCATTTTATGCTTGAATTTTTGTCTCAGATTAGGTACAATATCAAATAGGTTGATGTTTCTTTAACAATCTTAATAGAAACCTCACGGAATACAAACACTTTTAGGAGGAATGAATAACATGGCAGTAAAAGTAGCAATCAATGGATTTGGACGTATTGGACGTCTGGCTTTCAGACAGATGTTTGGAGCAGAAGGATTTGAAGTTGTAGCAATCAATGACTTAACATCTCCGACAATGTTAGCTCACTTACTGAAATATGACTCTACACAGGGAAGATATGCACTTGGCGATACAGTAACAGCAGGTGAAGATTCCATCACAGTTGATGGCAAAGAAATCAAAATCTACGCAAAAGCTAACGCTGAAGAACTTCCTTGGGGAGAAATCGGTGTAGATGTTGTTCTGGAATGTACAGGTTTCTATACATCCAAAGCAAAAGCAGAAGCTCATATCAAAGCAGGTGCTAAGAAAGTTGTTATCTCCGCTCCGGCTGGAAATGACCTTCCGACCATCGTTTACAATGTAAACCATGAGACACTGACAAAAGATGACAACATCATCTCCGCAGCTTCCTGTACAACAAACTGCCTGGCTCCGATGGCAAAAGCATTAAACGACCTGGCTCCGATCAAATCCGGTATCATGTGCACAATCCATGCTTACACAGGCGATCAGATGACACTGGACGGACCGCAGAGAAAAGGCGATTTAAGAAGATCTCGTGCAGCTGCAGTTAATATCGTTCCGAACAGCACAGGTGCTGCAAAGGCAATCGGTCTGGTTATTCCGGAACTGAACGGCAAACTGATCGGATCTGCTCAGCGTGTTCCGACCCCTACAGGTTCTACTACAATTCTGACAGCAGTTGTTGACGGAACTGTAACTGTAGATCAGGTTAACGCAATCATGAAAGAGCAGGCTACAGAGTCCTTCGGATACAACACAGACGAAATCGTATCCAGCGATATCATCGGTATGAAATACGGTTCTCTGTTTGATGCAACCCAGACAATGGTTCTGCCGTTAGACAATGGCACAACTGAGGTTCAGGTTATTTCCTGGTATGACAATGAGAATTCTTACACAAGCCAGATGGTAAGAACAATCAAATACTTCGGAAAATTATTAGAGAAATAATATTACAAATAAAGACTCATTAAGGGGTCCGGTCTATTTTGGACCGGGCTCCTTTTGTCCATTCTGTTATTTAACAAGAACAAATATTAAAGGAGGCATCATCCAATGCTCAACAAGAAATCAGTTGATGACATCAACGTAAAAGGAAAAAAAGTTTTAGTCCGCTGTGATTTCAACGTTCCCCTTCAGGAAGGTAAGATCACAGATGAAAACCGTCTGGTGGCAGCCCTTCCCACTATCAAGAAGCTGATTGCTGACGGTGGAAAAGTAATCCTGTGCTCTCATCTGGGCAAACCTAAGGGAGAAGCAAAACCGGAGTTATCTCTGGCTCCTGTTGCCAAGAGAATGTCAGAATTACTGGGCCAGGAAGTGAAATTTGCAGCAGACCCGGAAGTAGTCGGACCGAATGCAAAAGCTGCTGTCCAGGCAATGAAAGACGGAGATGTTGTTTTACTGGAAAATACACGTTACCGTGCAGAAGAGACAAAGAACGGAGAAGCATTCAGCAAAGAGCTGGCATCTCTGTGCGATGTATTTGTAAATGACGCATTTGGTACTGCCCACAGAGCACACTGCTCCAATGTCGGTGTGACTCAGTTTGTAGATACTGCGGTTGTCGGATATCTGATGCAGAAAGAGATCGACTTCCTGGGAAATGCCGTGGACAACCCAAACAGACCGTTTGTTGCAATTCTTGGCGGCGCTAAAGTTTCCAGTAAGATTTCTGTGATCGACAATCTGCTTGATAAAGTAGATACTCTGATCATCGGCGGCGGAATGTCCTACACATTCTCAAAAGCTCTGGGCGGACACATTGGCGTGTCTCTCTGTGAAGACGATTATCTGCAGTATGCACTGGATATGATGAAAAAGGCAGAGGAAAAAGGCGTGAAACTTTTACTGCCGGTGGACAACCGTATTGGTGATGATTTCTCCAATGACTGCAACATCCAGGTTGCAAAACGCGGCGAGATCCCGGACGGCTGGGAAGGCATGGATATTGGACCTGAGACAGAGAAAATCTTCTGTGACGCTGTAAAAGATGCTAAGACTGTTGTATGGAACGGACCGATGGGATGTTTCGAGATGCCGAATTTTGCTCATGGTACAGAAGCAGTTGCAAAAGCACTGGCTGAAACAGACGCTACCACCATCATCGGCGGCGGTGATTCTGCAGCGGCTGTCAATATCCTGGGATATGGTGACAAGATGACCCACATTTCCACAGGAGGCGGCGCTTCCCTGGAATTCTTAGAGGGCAAAGAACTGCCGGGCGTGGCAGCAGCTAATGATAAATAAAAGTAACTGTGAAAACACTGGACAGTTGCAGATAAAGAATAAGTGAAAGAAGGAAATAAAGTCATGGCAAGAAGAAAAATTGTTGCTGGTAACTGGAAGATGAATATGACTCCCAGCGAAGCTGTTGAATTAGTAAACACATTAAAACCTCTGGTAGCAAACGAGGAAGTTGACGTAGTATTCTGTGTACCGGCAATTGATATCCTTCCGGTTGTAGAAGCCTGCAAAGGCACAAACATCCAGGTTGGCGCTGAGAATATGTACTATGAGGAGAAAGGTGCCTACACAGGTGAGATCGCTCCGGGCATGCTCACAGATGCCGGTGTAAAATATGTTGTTTTAGGCCACTCTGAGAGAAGAGAATACTTCGCAGAGACAAGCGAGACTGTAAATAAAAAAATGCTGAAAGCATTTGAGCATGGAATCACTCCGATCATGTGCTGCGGCGAGACTCTGGAGCAGAGAGAGCAGGGCGTGACCATGGACTTCATCCGTCAGCAGGTGAAAGTTGGATTCCAGGGCGTAACAGCAGACCAGGCTAAGACAGCAGTGATCGCTTACGAGCCGATCTGGGCTATCGGAACAGGTAAGACAGCTACCACAGAGCAGGCACAGGAAGTTTGTGCAGGTATCCGTGCATGCATCGCTGAAGTATATGACGAGGCGACTGCAGAAGCTATCCGCATCCAGTACGGCGGATCCGTAAATGCCAAGACAGCTCCGGAACTGTTCGCTCAGAACGATATTGACGGCGGCTTAGTAGGCGGCGCTTCCCTGAAACCGGAATTCGGACAGATTGTGAACTACAAATAATATGTAACAGCAGAAAGAAAGCCTTCCACGGTAAACACGGGGAAGGCTTTTTTGACGCTGTCTATATCCCCTCCAGATCAAAGGGCGGGGTGTATTCCTCTTTGGCACTGCTTTTTTCCTGCATATATCCGTCTGTGAGCCCAAGACGGACAGCCTCCTCCAGTACGCTCTCGTATTCATAAGTTGTGATCCTGCGGTTGATCTCAGGATACCCGCTGCTTTTATAGAATGGGGTAAACTGGCTCAGCAGGCTGATGAGATAGTGGTTGTCCGGAAGATTTTCCTTGATCCAGTGCAGCAGCCGGATGGAATCTTTTCGACAGCCGGGGAGGACCATATGGCGGATGATGACACCGCTTTTCAAAAGTCCGTTATCGTCAAATCTGGGAGCACCTGTCTGCTCTATCATATATGGTATGGCTTTGGACGCGGCGGAAAAATAATCGGGGGCCATGGAGTAGCGCATGGAGAGCGCGGAATCATAATATTTTAGATCCGGCAGATAAATATCCACATAATCCCTGAGGCGTGCCAGGGTTTCCGGTTTTTCATATCCTCCGCAGTTGTACACAACGGGAATATGCAGGCGGTCCTTTACCCTGTCAAGGGCAGGCAGGACGGAAGGCAGGTACTGGGTGGCTGTCACCAGATTGATATTGTGGGCACCGGCATCCTGCAGTTCCAGGAAGATTTCGGACAGCCTCTCCTCTGTGATCTCCTTTCCAAAGCCTTCACTGCTTACGGAATAATTCTGGCAGAAACAGCAGCGGAGCGTACAGCCCGTAAAAAATACAGTGCCGCTGCCGTTGGTGCCGCTGATACATGGCTCTTCCCAGTGGTGCAGGGCAGCTCTTGCGGCCGTGAGCCTGTCGGTACATTGACAGTAACCTTTACGCAAATGACGGTCTGCATGGCAGTTCCTTGGGCAGAGTGAACAATTTTTATATTCGTCAGGCTGGTTCATCAGCGATTTTCCTCCAAACATTTCAAATCTCTTCCAAAACTGTTTCGTTTTATTAACATCATAATGAAAATTTCCTAAAATTTCAAGTGTGTGCCTGAAACCTCTTCCTTTTTGTCGTATTTTGCGTTAAAATAATTCATGTGAAACTTTTTAGGGGAGAAATGCGTCTAATAATTAAGGGTGTGAAAATGAGTAAAAAAACGAATGAAAAAAAGAAAACAGAAAAAAAGAATAAGGGAAAAAGCAAGGTCGTCAAAAGGATACTGCTGGCGCTTCTGATCGTGCTGCTTTTGGCAGTGGTGGGTATCTATTGTGCTGTGGGCTATTATTACCAGGACAAGTTCTACAGCGGCACTACCATCAACGGATATGACTGCAGTGAAAAATCTGTGGACTACATCAAGGAGATCATTAAAAAAGAGGCGGAGACATATTCTCTGACGATCAAAGAGAAAGAGGATAAGCAGGATGTGATCCAGGCGGCAGATATTAAGCTGACTTATAAGGACGACGGTGAACTGGAAAAGCTTATGGAGGACCAGAACGCCTGGCTGTGGATCTTCAGCCTGACAAAAGACAAGAATTATGAGGTGAGTCTGGATAATTCTTATGATGAGGCAAGTCTTGACACGGTCATCAGCAGCCTGGCCTGTCTCAAGCCGGAGAATATGACAGCGCCGCAGGATGCTTATCTGGAGGATACAGGGGAAGCATATCAGATCGTTCCTGAGGTGGAAGGCAATACGCTGGATCAGGAAAAGACAGTAAAAGCCATCAAGGATGCCGTTAACGGACGAAAAGGAGAAGTCTCCTTAGAAGAGTCAGGCTGTTATCAGGCACCGGCAGTGCGGCAGGATGACCCGGGGCTGACCCAGGAAAGAGATAAGCTGAATGCATTGACCACCATGCAGATCGTTCTGGACTTTGGGCATGGACAGGAAACCATCACAAGGGACCTTTTGAAATCCTGGCTGAAGAAAGACGATGCAGGCAATTATTATTTTGATGAACCTACTGTGAAGCAGTATATTATCGATCTTTCCGCAGTATACAACACAAAGGGCAAAGCAAGGGACTTTGTTACTACAGGCGGAAGTACGGTCCATCTTACCGGAGGCGACTATGGCTGGCAGTTATGGCAGGATAAGACTACAGAGTCTCTGATGAATACTCTCAATGCAGGGGAGAGCACAACCTTGGAAGTGACCTGGCTGTACAAGGCACAGAAGCATGACGGCAATGAGATTGACGGTACTTATGTGGAGATATCCATTTCCCAGCAGCATATGTGGTTCTATAAAAACGGCAGTCTTATTGTGGATACCCCGGTCGTGACCGGCAATCCCAACACAGGACATGCAACACCGGCAGGGGGTGTCTGGAATCTGAAAGATAAAAAGAGTCCTTTCACTCTGGTGGGCAAAAAACCGGACGGAAGTATTGACTATGAAGAGCCGGTTAACTATTGGCTGCCATTTAACGGAGGCGTGGGAATCCATGACCTTGTAAAGAGAGATGCTTTTGGAGGCGATATCTATCTGTCCAATGGTTCTCACGGATGTGTCAATACACCCATAGATGCGGTGCAGATGATCTATAATAATATTGAGGTGAATACACCGATTGTGGTGTACTGACGAAAGACGGCCGGAGCGGAAGCTTCGGCCGCAGCTATATCCGGAAATATTTGGTGCTCTCTGTGTGCACAACAGCATCACTGCGGCGCGGGAAGGTGTGAATGTGTATCTTGTTTTTGCAGTTTTTCTGTTGAAATTTGCCTGCAAAGCTGATATAATGCTAATCAGTTGAATAAAAATACATAATATACATTAAAAATGCATAAAAATGAATGCGTAAGGAGAGAGAAAAATGAAAAAATTAGCAGCAGCAGCTTTAGTTGCTGCCATGGTACTGTCTTTGGCAGGATGCGGCAGCAGCACAAAGAAGATTGAGTCAAAAGAGGATTTAAAGGATGCCGTTATCGGCGTTCAGCTTGGAACAACAGGTGATACCACAGTGTCAGAGGCGTCAATCGGCGCAAAAGAGGTAAAGCGTTATAACAAAGGCGCTCAGGCAATCCAGGCGCTGAAAAAAGGCCAGATCGACTGTGTGGTGATCGATACAGAGCCGGCCAAGAAGTTCGTTGAGCTGAATGATGACCTGAAAATGATTGAGAACCAGTTTGAAGACGAGCAGTATGCCATCAGCATGAAAAAAGGCAACACAGAGCTGAAAGATGCATTTAATAAAGCTCTGGGCGAGCTGGAGGAGGAAGGTGTTCTTTCCGATATAGTAAACAATTATATCGGTGATGAGGCGGGTAAAAATCCCTATGAATCACCGGCAGATGCAGATCGTTCCAAAGGAAAGCTTGTGATGGCTACCAACGCGGAGTTTGAGCCGTGGGAGTATCATGACGGTGAGGCTATCGTAGGTATCGATGTGGATATCGCGCAGGCAATCTGTGATAAGCTGGGTTATGAGCTGGAAGTGTCCGATATGGAGTTTGACGCCATCCTTCCTGCAGTACAGTCCGGAAAGGCAGACTTCGGTGCAGCCGGCATGACAGTAAACGAAGAACGTCTGGAGAGCGTTGATTTTACAGACACGTATGCAAACGCAAGCCAGGTAATCATAGTAAAGAAATAAGTTGAAAGATGACCCATGAAAAGAAAAGCTGCTGACAATCCTGCCGGCAGCTTTACTTGCGGGAGAAAGTAAGACAGGTGGAAAAATGTGTGTATTAGGGATTTCACAACAGCTTTATAACAACTTTATCAAGGATGACCGGTATATGTGGCTGCTGGAAGGTTTGAAAAATACTCTGCTCATCACACTTCTGGCAGTGATCATCGGTATCATCATCGGATTTGCGGTGGCCATTGTGCGTTCCAGCCATGATAAAAACGGTTCCTTCGGTGTTTTAAACGCCGTATTTAAGATTTATCTGACCGTGATCCGCGGAACACCAACCATGATCCAGCTGCTGATCATGAACTTCGTTATTTTCGGCAGCCTTTCTCTGGACCCTGTGCTGGTGGGCGGCCTGGCTTTTGGTATCAACTCAGGCGCCTATGTGGCGGAGATCGTCCGTTCCGGTATTATGTCAGTGGATCAGGGACAGTTTGAAGCAGGGCGTTCTCTGGGACTTAATTATTCCCAGACCATGAAGTCCATTGTCATGCCGCAGGCATTTAAGAATGTACTTCCGGCACTGGTCAACGAGATGATCGTGCTTTTAAAAGAGACTTCCATTGTGGGCTACATCGGAATGATGGATTTGACAAAGGGCGCTATGCTGATCCAGAGCCGTACCTACAACGCATTCCTGCCTCTGCTGGCAGCAGCGCTGATTTATTTGATACTGGTTATGATTTTAACAGCATGTATGAATAAGCTGGAAAGGAAGTTGAGGACCAATGAGCGATAACAACATTTTACTGGAAGTGCAGGGGCTTGAGAAAGCCTTCGGAGATAATAAAGTGCTGGACGGCATAACCACGGATATCCGCCAGGGTGAAGTGGTTGCGGTCATTGGACCTTCCGGATCCGGTAAATCCACTTTTCTCCGCTCCCTGAATCTGCTGGAAGTGCCTACAGGGGGAAGTATTCTCTTTGAAGGTACGGATATTACAGATCCTAAGGTGGATATTAACCGCCATCGCCAGAAAATCGGTATGGTGTTTCAGCAGTTTAATCTTTTCCCTAACATGACTGTGAAGGAAAATATCATGCTTGCGCCTGTGAAGCTGAAACTCATGTCACAGAGTGAGGCGTCAAAGAAAGCGGACGAGCTGCTTGCCAGAGTTGGGCTGCCGGAGAAGGCTGACACATATCCGGAAATGCTCTCCGGAGGTCAGAAGCAGAGAATCGCCATCGCAAGAGCTCTGGCAATGAATCCTGATGTTATGCTGTTTGACGAGCCTACATCAGCCCTTGATCCTGAAATGGTCGGGGAGGTTCTGGAGCTTATGAAGGAACTGGCACAGTCGGGAATGACTATGGTCGTGGTGACTCATGAAATGGGATTTGCCAAAGAGGTGGCTTCCAGGGTAATCTTCATCGATGAGGGGAAGATCCAGGAGGAAAACAAACCAAAGGAATTTTTTGAAAATCCGAAAAACCAGAGATTAAGGGACTTTTTGTCAAAAGTATTATAAATTCAAATCATCCTGCCCTGTCATTTTTTTAACAAAATCCGTCCAAATCTTGCAATTAGGATTGAAAATTTCTGGATTTCTGTTAAAATGAAAAAGGTATGAGATGCAGAAATGGAATTTGACATATAAAGGAGAGAAAATATGAGTAAAAAACCAACCGTATTAATGATTCTCGATGGATATGGCCTGAATGATAATTGTGAGGCAAACGCTGTATGCGAGGCGAAGACTCCTGTTATGGACCAGTTAAAATCCCAGTGTCCCTTTGTAAAAGGCAATGCAAGCGGAATGGCCGTGGGCCTTCCGGAAGGACAGATGGGCAACTCTGAGGTGGGTCACCTGAACATGGGTGCAGGACGTATTGTCTACCAGGAGCTGACGAGAATTACAAAAGAGATTGAAGACGGGGATTTCTTCCGGAACGAAGCACTGCTGAAGGCAGTACGCAATGCCAAAGAGAACGGCTCAGCACTGCATTTATTCGGACTTCTTTCTGACGGTGGTGTGCACAGCCATAATACCCATGTGTATGGTATTCTGGAGCTGGCTAAGAGAGAAGGTCTTTCCAAAGTATTTGTACACTGCTTCCTGGACGGACGTGACACTCCGACCACAGCAGGAAAAGAATATATCAAAGAGCTCAATGACAAGATGAAAGAGCTGGGTGTTGGCCAGGTGGCATCCGTTATGGGACGTTACTATGCTATGGACCGTGACAACCGCTGGGATCGTGTGGAGAGAGCCTACAATGTTATGACTAAGGGAGAGGGCAAGCAGGCAGAGTGCCCTGTATGCGCTGTCAAGGACTCCTATGCGGCAGAGAAGACTGACGAATTTGTAGAGCCTACAGCCATTGTAAAAGACGGCCAGCCGGTAGGAATCATCAGGGACAAAGATTCTGTCATCTTCTTTAATTTCCGTCCTGACAGGGCGCGTGAGATCACGAGAGCTTTCTGTGATGAGGAGTTTACAGGTTTCGCAAGAGAGAAGAGACTGGATCTGACCTATGTATGCTTCACAGAGTATGACCCGACTATCCCGAACAAAGACGTGGCTTTCCATAAGGTAGCCATCAGCAATACATTCGGTGAATTCCTGGCTGCCCATGGCATGAAACAGGCACGTATCGCAGAGACAGAGAAGTATGCGCATGTGACCTTCTTCTTTAACGGCGGTGTGGAAGAGCCTAATGAGGGCGAAGACAGAATCCTGGTGAAATCACCCAAGGTTGCTACTTATGACCTGAAACCGGAGATGAGCGCTTATGAAGTCTGCGACAAGCTGACAGAGGCCATTCGCTCCGACAAATATGATGTGATCATCATCAACTTTGCCAACCCTGATATGGTAGGCCATACAGGAGTGGAAGAGGCAGCGATCAAAGCAGTGGAAGCCGTGGATGAGTGCGTAGGCAGAGCCGTGGACGCTGTGAAGGAAGTGGGAGGCCAGATGTTCATCTGTGCGGACCACGGAAATGCAGAGCAGTTGAAAGACTATGTGACAGGGGAAACCTTTACGGCCCACACAACGAATCCGGTGCCGTTCATTCTGGTCAATGCAGACCCCTGCTATGGTCTGAGAGAAGGCGGATGCCTGGCAGATATTGCACCTACACTGATTGAGATGATGGGGATGGAACAGCCGAAAGAAATGACTGGAAAATCTCTGCTGATCAGGAAATAAATGATTCAGTATGCCTGAATGAGAAAGGGCGCTGTTTCCCAAAACGGTTATAGGAACCGGGAGGGAACAGCGCTCTTTTTGCCGTACCGGAACAGTCTTCCGGACAGGATGTACGTGGATCAGGGGGATTTCTGAAAGCCGGAGGGGTCGAAGAATTTGCGGTAAACAGCAGGAGTGAAATCCAGGTCTTTTTTAAAGGCGCGGATAAAGTGGGAGGTGCTGGAAAAACCGCATTCCACGGCGATGGCGTCTATGGAGCGTGTGGTCTCCATAACAAGCTCCCTGGCCCGCCGGAGTCGGAGGGTGGACAGGTACTCATGGGGAGAGGAGCCGGTTTCGGCCTTGAATACCCGTGAAAAGTGGTATTTGCTCAGAGCTGTCTGGCGGGCAGCGTCCTCCACGGTCACTGGCTCCTGGAAATGGGTTTCCAGATAGAGGCAGGCTTTTTGAATGGAGGGGCTTAATGGTTTTCGGATTTTGGCAGCCAGAGAACCGAACAGGGTGTGGACCAGGGCGGAAAGACGGTGGTCATCAGGCTGGGGAAGACGGAGCTGATCCAAAAGCTGCTGGAAAGTTAACGCGGCCTCGGATTTATTACGGAACAGTGCTCCGTCTTTTTGGTAGAGATATTCACAGTAGTCAGAGGTGATGTTGCCGTCAAAGTGAAAAAACTGGAACCTTACCTGTTTGGGTGTGTAATAGTGGTGGGGATACATACAGTCTAAAAGAACAATATCCCCGGTAGCTGCTGTGAAAGAGTGATCCCTGTATGTAAAATGCAGTTCCCCTGACAAAATGCAGAAAAAAAGGTAAGAGTGCAGACCCTTTCGGCTGACCTGGTAGGGCGGTGCACAGAGATATTCAGCTCCCCAGTATACGCAGAAGAGATGCTCCTTCGCAAAGGGGGAGGGGGAATGAAAGTATATCCCTTTTTTGCTCATGATTCCCCGTTCCCCCGGTATCATGCCTTCTTCGTGTATTTTTTCCAATATCATAAGCAGCCTCCTGACAGCACAAAATGTATATTAATGAGCATGATTGAGTAGTGAAAAAACTATAAGAATAGTATATATTATGAATTAGAAACAAGCAAGACGGAATTACAGAGACATGGGAGAAAACTATTTTGTATGCGCACGATTTGTTAATTATGGGTAAACTGCGCATGTTGGGACGTACTTTTTGAAGTACGGGAAAGGAGAGGTAAGGATGACATCAAGAGAGAGAGTTCGCGCGGCGTTTGAACACAGGCAGCCGGATAAAGTGCCGGTGGATTTTGGGGGAATGTGCTGTTCCATGATCAATGCCATTGTGCTGAAGGATCTGCGGGCATATTACGGGCTGGAGTACCGTCCGCCGAAGATCAATGACATGTCCACCATGACAGCCTTTGTGGAGCCGGATCTGGCAGACTGCCTGGGATGTGATGTACAGCAGCTTTATAACTATGGGGACACTTACGGACATATCAATACAGACTGGAAAGAGTGGAGATACCGGGGAGAGACTGTGTTGATTCCCTCCAATGCGGTGGTAAAGGATGACGGAAAAGGCGGATATTTCGTCTATCCGGAGGGAGATAATTCCCTGCCCCCGTCCGGCCACATGCCCGCCAATGGATTTTACTTTGATAATCTTACGCGCACGCCGGAATTTGATGAGGACGAGGCCAATCCGGATGACAACGTGGAGGATTATACCCATGTGACAGATGAACAGATCGCCTACCACAAAAAAGTGCTGGCTCAGGTGAAAGGCTCACAGAGGGCCATACAGGTAGGCCCAGGCTATTTTGGCCTTGGGGATGCCAATAATATACCGGGACCAAATCTGAAGAATCCCAGGGGAATCAGAAGCATTCAGGAATGGTATATGGCGCCCCTTCTCTATCCGGATTACGTGGAAGAGGTTTTTGAGAAGGGAACAGATATTGCCATAGAGAGTTTTAAGAAATATTGGGATGCATTTGGTTCGGATATTGATATTCTCTTTATCTGCGGTACGGATTTCGGAACCCAGAGAGGCCCTTTTATGAGCCCGGAAGTGTTCCGCGACCTGTATATGCCGTATTATAAAAAGATGAATGACTGGGTGCATGAGCACACAACGTGGAAGACACTGAAACACTGCTGCGGGGGTATTTTCCCCATTCTTCCGTATATGATCGAAGGCGGGTTCGACGCCATCAACCCGGTGCAGTGTTCTGCAGAGGGAATGGACCCTAAGACACTGAAAGATACATACGGCAAAGACATTGTATTCTGGGGCGGCGGTGTGGATACACAGCAGGTACTGCCCTTTGGCAGGCCGGAGGAAGTGCGCAGACAGGTTCTGGAAAGACTGGAGATCTTTTCAAAGGACGGCGGCTATGTGTTTAATACCATACATAACATACAGGCCAATACCCCAATTGAAAATATAGCTGCCATGATTGAGGCTGTGAAGGAGTTCAACGGGGACAGGTAATAATATTTCAACAAAAATGCAGGGTAAAACAAGACGGGAATTTGTGAAAGTTTCCGTCTTGTTTTCATGAATTTCGTATGCTATGATTTATCTACAAATCAAATCTCGGAGCGATTCCGAAAATCTGAAAAGGCCGTTCGGCCGAAGTTTCCAAATGTAAAGTAAAAGCAGAAGGGGTAAAAAGATCCTTATAGGGGAATTTTGCGCCCTGAAGCGGAAAGGGGCATTGTTTTTATGAAAAAATGGAAGAAGGTTCTGGCAGCAGGGCTTCTTACAGTCCTTTTTTCCTGTGCTGTCTGTGCACAGGCAATTTCTGCCGGAAACGGCAGGGATATGCTGCATACGGATGCACACGGTTTGGCTGTGGGGACAGCAGCGGGGGGAAAAGGCCCTCCGTCCAAATCGTCAGGAGGACAGGAATATGGACAGAAGTCCATAGGAGCAGAAAAAACTGCAGTTCAGAAGGAGGTTGCAGAAAATGATCACAGCAAAAAAGTGGGATTACACGGATGTACAGGAGAAAAGACAGAATATCAGAGCTCATCAGGCTATGAAGAAGACATGGAATCCGGCCAGATGCCGGGAACAGGCCAGATTTCCGGTCTGGAGACAGGGCGAGGGGAAAAGCCTGCCTGTAGTACATCCGCAGAACAGAAAGAAATGTCCTGTGATCCAGGTGTGGAGGCACGGGGAATATACAAAGCTGCCGGTCACCCGAAAACACAGTACATATCCGGCAAAGGATATGTACAAAAGAGACAAGAGCAGGAAAATTCTGACCTGGAACCCGGATATAAACAGAAAAACGGGCAGGATAGCTGTGAGGAAACCGAGATCAGTCTAATGGCTGAAGGAGGTGCAAAAGAGTCCGGCAGGCAGAAAAAGCCGGACGGTTTGGAAGAGCCTGCAGGTTCTGCTTCTGCGCAGAAGCAGCCGGAGGATGTCAGTACGCCCGGTGAAAAGGACAAAAAGGAAAACCCGGAAAAGCAGCCGGAACAGGGTAATCAGCCAGAGCAGGAAAAACAGCCGGAACAAGAGGAACAGTCGGGGCAGGAGGCACAGCCGGAACAGGGTAATCAGCCAGAACTGGAGGCGCAGCCGGAACAAGAGGAACAGCCAGGGCAGGAGGAACAGCCAGAACAGGAGGCGCAGCCGGAACAGGATACATCCGGGCCGCTGTTGGAGGAACAGATACCGGGACAGTATTCCAGAATCTCGGATATGTACCTGAGGAGTGCGGCCACCAGTACCATACAGGTGGGATGGCAGGAATCCTTAGGTTCCATTGACCCCGGCCTTTTAAGCCTGGACGATCCGTATAATGTCTCGATCAAGTATGTGGACTCCAGCGATTCTGACAACCAGGATATGCGGGGAAAGTGGCGCCTTCTTTACTGTGTGCAGTATCAGCACAATGCGCCGGAGGGGCAGATTACCTGGGATGGAGCAGGGCGTGTGTCACCGTCTATTGCCTATCTTATGTACTGGGGATGCCGCTACTGGGGCCAAGAGAGCCTGTGGCCAAATTACAGGACAGGATACGGATGGAAATATGATGCACTGGCCACCCAGTATGCTGTCCACATAGTCAACGGGGAATTCTCCCTGAACACACTTTATAATCATCTCAAAGGATCTAAAAAAGAACAATTCTACAGCATCATCAACAAGATGGTAAATGATGCAAATCATCCCCCCTATTACACACCGTTTGCTGACGGATGGAGAGATTTTGACTACGCATTGTCTGACTCCAGTGTGACCTGGACAGCTCAGGATTATAACGGCAAGGCCGGTTTCACAACAAAATGGATCAGCCAGAACCTGTCGGACGGCCTCACAGACTGCAGCGAGTACATTACATCCAAAAAGGGAACGGCGGATAACGGTGCCACCGTGATCTGGAAGGACAGCGGCGATGCGTCCGCATTCCGGATCTGGATTCCCAAAACACAATATCTGCTGCTGCAGGAAAAAGGGGCCAAGGTCACAGCAACAATCTCAGGAAACCATTCCCTGTATCTGGCGGGATGGGTATATAAAAGCAGTAATTCCAAATATCAGATGGTGACCATGCTGGAGGGCGGCGGTGGTTCCGCGGCACATAAAAAGACAGTTACAGCCCAGATTCCCAAAAAGGCGGTAAGCTGCTACATTGATCTTCAAAAAGCGGACAAGGATACCGAAGAAACAAAACCACAGGGCAATGCGGAATTTTCCGGTGCGGTATATGAAGTGAAAAATAAAGCAGGGACCGTGGTGGACAAAATGACCACAAATACATCAGGGAAAGCCACCAGCGTACCGCTTGCTACAGGAACTTATACAGTCAGGGAGGTTACCGCGCCAAAAGGATATAACCTGGATAAAAATACATATACGGTTACCTTTACAAACACGGATTTGAATCAGACCGTATACCGGAAAAGCGTCCGCTCAGAGGAGCCTGTGAAAAAGGGAAATGTGACTTTGAAGAAATTATCATCAGAGTCTGACAAGACCTTAAAAGGTGCGGTTTTTTATCTCTATACAAGTAAAAACAAAAAAGTAGGAGAATACACTACGGATGATAAGGGATGTATCACAGTCAAAAATTTACCATGGAACAGTTACTTCTTCATTGAGCAGACTGCGCCGGAGGGATACGAACTGTCCGATGAGAAGATCGCATTTTCTATAAATAAGGAATCCGCGGGAAAGACCCTGGAGGTTGCGGCCAGGAATACACCGAGAAAAGTAAAACTCATTCTGGAAAAAGAGATCCGTGCGGATGAGATCAATTTTGCCAACGGCAACCCCATTTTTCTGTTTGAGGTTAAAGGGGTGGATCTGGAAGGAAAGACACATATTCTGCATGGAACTGCTGAATTTACCAGGGAGTATACGGAACAGGAGAAAAACAGTGATGGTAGGATCCGAAAAACTGTCACATTTACGGAATTACCAGCCGGTACCTACACGGCATATGAGATGGAAGTTATGCGGTATTCACTGGAAGATATTACAGAAATAACAGGAGGCACCAGGAAGGAAGATACCGTGGTATTTGACCTGATCCAAAACGATGCCGGCCGCGCAGTCTTTATCAACCATAAAGACGAATGGCAGGACTGGTCAGATACGTCTGTCTGTGAAAATATTATTTTGAAGAGGGAAAAGGAAGAACATGAGTGAAGTCAGAAAAAAAGAACGGCTGAAGGAAGCCGCGGCACTGCTGCTGCTGATTCTTCTGCTGACAGCAGCCGGTCTGGCTGTGGGTGTGGGGAGTGCTTATTTCAGTGACCAGGACGCGCGCAGCAACCGAATCAGACCGGGTGACAGCAATCTGGAGATCACAGAGGAATTTCATCCCCCGGATGAGTTAAAGCCCGGGGAGGTCATAGCAAAAAGCGTGCAGATTGCCAACAAAGGCAAATCCAGTTGTTTTATACGGTGCAGGCTTCTTATGGATGATGAGGAAATCCTGCCCTATCTGCATCTGGGAATCGATTCAGAAAACTGGGAAAAGTCAGAGGATGGATACTATTATTACAAAAGCGCACTGGAGATGGGAGAGATCACTACAGAACTGCTGAGACAGATCACCGTGTCAGAGGATGCGCCGGAAGAATTGTTAAAGCGGGGATTTTCCCTGAGTGTCTATGCGGAATCTTACCAGCAGGGCCAGTTTTTAAAAGACGCCTGGCAGGAGGCATGGAAACATTTTGACAGGAACAAAAAAACAGGGAAAGAGGAGGGGAATGTATGAAAAGAAAGAGATATCATCCGCTGTTGTGCATCTGCCTCCTGTTTGTAGGATTGAGTCTTCCGGTCCCTGTCCTTGCAGAAAAGGCCGAAGGTCTGGAAAAGGCCAGGGGAAAGGTGGATATCAGGCTCGAAGAATTCACCCTGGATAGAAACGGCCGGGAAGTACCCTGGAAGGACCTGGAGGCAGTTATGCCCGGACAGGAGATCATAAAGATTCCCAGAGTCACCAATCTGCAGAATGAATGTGAGATTCGGGCTAAGATTGAAGTGATCATGGGAAAGGAGGTGAAGCTGCCCGTCACAGAGGATATGATAAAGGGAATGCCAAAAGAATGGAAACGGCGGGAGGATGGCTGGTATTACTATGAGAAGAAACTGAAAAAAGGTGAGAAAACAGACATCTTCCGTTCTTTTACCATTCCTTCTGCGTGGGATACAAAATATGACAGCAGTGGAAATATCATAAAATACTACACGGAGAACAGCCTGGATATTGTTGTAACTGTGGAGGCTGTGGGAGATGGAGACTGGACAAAAGAAAAAGCCACAGTACGCTCCCCGAAAACAGGTGATGATACAGCCCTCTTTTTGACAGCGGTTCTGTGTCTGGGATCTGCGGCTGCGGCCTATGCGGTGTGGAAATGGAGAAAACAATGAAAAAAGCATGTTACCGCATAGGGGAAATCTTGTACTGGGTACTTTGTCTGCTTTTGATAGCCAACATAGCCTTATGTATTTTCGGTATTCGTCCATTTGTTGTTGTCAGCGGATCAATGGAACCGGCCATTCAAACGGGAAGTATATCCTGGGTAAATCTCCGCGCGGATGCCGATCACCTGCAGCAGGGGGACATTCTGGCTTTTGAAAGAAATGACGGAGAATTGGTCCTGCACCGGATCGTCCGAAGAACAGAAGCGGGAATAGTGACAAAGGGGGATGCCAATCCGGTGCCGGATGCGGCTTTGGTGAGAGTACACCAGATAAAAGGTAAGGTTTTGTTTAGCGTCCCGTATGTGGGAAAGGCGTTTATGAAAAACGCAGAAGAGTTTGCCGTATTTTTTTTAACAGGCAGTGTGATTTTATTTATTTTATTAAAAACAGTGAAAATTTCAGGAGGAACGTATTATGAGAAACATAACACGGAAGAGTAAAAAACAAGCATTTCTTTTATGTCTGGCACTGGCAGCCATACTTTTGGCCGGAAGTGCGGCGGCGTACTTTACGGACAGGGAACAGGTGAAAAACCATTTAACCATCGGTAAAGTGGATATTACCCTGACAGAACCGAAGTGGGACGCTGTGCCTGAGAAAGAAAAGCAGGATATCACGCCCAATAAAAAGCTGATCAAAGATCCTAAGGTGACCAATGTGGGGATAAATGACGCTTTTGTCTTTGTCACAGTACAGGTGCCGGTGGCAGATGTCATTACTGCAAACCAGGACGGCAGCAGGAATCCAAAGGCACTTACGGAACTTTATTCCTGGACCGTCAACAGCGGCTGGACAAGGATGGGAAATGCGGCAGACATTAAAAATGAGAGTAATGTGGTGGTAGCCCATGAGTACAAATATGTATACGGCACAGAGTCTGCCTGCACCGCGCTGGCAAAAGGAATCACAACACCGGAGCTTTTCAGTTCCGTAACTTTTGCCAATGTGATTGAGGGCGAAAAAATGCCGGATGGAACTGCCATGGAGGAGGCAGCGACGGATATTGATCTGAAGGCTTTTGCCATTCAGACTACGGATCTTACGGAGAAGGATGTGACGGACCCTGCAAACGTCTGGAAAATTTTTGAAACACAGAATAAATCCTGACAGCGTAAAATAATTTGTCAAGGCATATTTTTACCGGAGCCAGACAATACTAGTTTTGTATGAAGAAATTGCAGGAGGTAATGCCATGTATCGTTATTTACCAATACGAAAGGTATACGCCAGAGAAGTATTAGACTCCAGAGGAAATCCGACTGTGGAAGTGGAAGTGACAGTCGGTGAAGGAATAGTGGGAAAAGACGGGGTGACAGGAAGGGCGATCGTACCCTCCGGCGCATCTACGGGAAGATTTGAGGCAGTTGAGCTGAGAGACGGAGAAAAAAGGTATAGAGGCCTTGGTGTACAGAAGGCTGTGAACAATGTCAATGTGAAGCTGGCAGACGCTGTGCTTGGAGAAAACGCGCTGAGGCAGAGTCATATTGACAATCTCCTTCTGGAAGCAGACGGAACCGACAACAAGGAGCATATAGGTGCCAATGCGGTGCTGGGTGTGTCGCTGGCTGTGGCGAGAGCGGCTGCCAAAGCCCTGAAGCTTCCTCTTTATCAGTATCTCGGCGGATGTCACGCAAAGAGAATGCCGGTTCCCATGATGAATATATTAAACGGAGGAAAACATGCGGACAACACGGTAGACTTCCAGGAATTTATGATCATGCCGGTGGGAACAGAGAGCTTCCATGAAGGTCTGCGCATGTGTACAGAAATCTATCAGGCTCTGAAAAAGATACTGAAGGATAAAGAGTTATCCACAGGAGTAGGGGACGAGGGCGGTTTTGCGCCAAATCTGAGCAGTGCCGGGGAAGTATTTGAGATCCTGAATCAGGCTGTGGAAAAGTGCGGTTATGCACCGGGGGAACAGATCTGCTATGCTATGGATGCTGCGGCAAGCGAACTGTATGACCAGGAAAAAGACTGTTATTACTTTCCAGGGGAATCCCAGATGAACGGCAGTGAAGTACAGAGAAATTCCAGGGAAATGGTAGAATATTACCAGGAGCTGCTGGATAAATTTCCGATTGTCTCGATAGAGGACGGCTTACACGAGGATGACTGGGACGGATGGCAGCTCATGACGCAGGAGCTTGGTGAAAAGGTGCAGCTTGTGGGAGATGACCTGTTTGTCACGAACGTAAAACGACTCAAATGCGGTATTAAGTTAAACGCGGGAAATGCCATATTGGTGAAAGTAAACCAGATCGGCACTCTGACAGAGGCTATGGATGCTGTGGAAATGGCCCAGAAAGCAGGATATCGGGCAGTGATATCCCACCGCTCCGGTGAGAGTGAGGATACTTTTATTGCGGATCTGGCTGTTGCAGTGAATGCGGGACAGATCAAAACAGGTGCTCCCTGCCGTTCAGAACGTACAGCAAAATATAACAGACTTTTAAGGATTGAGGATTCTCTTGGCGCGCAGGCTTGTTATGAGACACCATTTGAGAGATAAAATCCCGAGACATCCGGCGCGATACAGAGCAGAATGTTCCATATCTGTGCATCGCGAAGCGTGATACTGGGCACGCAGTGAACAGTAACTATAATATTTCCAGAAACAGGCTAAAATCGCTAAAAACAGTTGAAATCTCGGAAATACTGTGATACACTAATTTTGTTTGACGATTAGGAGGTGTAATCATGGAAATTTTGAGAATTGTACTGACGATTTTATTCGTTATTGATTGTATTGGGTTGACCGTTATTATTCTGATGCAGGAAGGAAAATCTCAGGGACTTGGCACAATTGCTGGTATGGCTGATACCTATTGGGGTAAAAACAAGGGCCGTTCTATGGAAGGGGCACTGGTTAAAGCCACTAAGATCATGGGAATTTTATTCTTTGTTCTGGCACTGGTTTTGAATCTGAAATTTTAAGAGATGGCACTCTTGCAGTCACGCAAGGGTGTCATATTTTTATAGGCGAAAGACGCCTTTAGTTAGGAGTAAATATTTGAAAAAAAATGCGCAGGTTAAGAAACGCAAAAAGATGCTGTATGAGATCATGTGCTGCAAGGAGTATACGCCTATGCGGGCGAAGGAACTTGCAGTGCTCTTACAGATTCCGGCAGGAAAAAGAGAGGAGCTTCATAAGACTCTGGACATGCTGCTGGAGGAAGGAAAAATAAGCATCAACAAGCGGGGCCGCTACGAGGCGGTGAGAAAAGAGAGCGGGAAGAAGGAAAAGGAACCTTCCCGTGAATATGAGAAGAAAAACAAAGCAAAACGTGAATTTTATCTGACAGGAACCTTTGTGGGCAATGCCAAGGGATTCGGCTTTGTGGAGGTGGAAGGTGAAGACGAGGATATTTTTATCCCCGAGGAACACACCGGTGATGCGCTCCACAAGGATACCGTACAGGTAAGAATCCTGAGAGAGGAAAGAGACGGAAGGCGCAGGGAAGGCGCAGTGGTCAAGGTACTGGAACACGGAATGAAAGAGGTTGTCGGCACATATGAGAAGAGTGACAGCTTTGGCTTCCTGGTTCCTGACAACAGAAAATTTTCAAAAGATATTTTTATCCCCATGGAACACTCCATGGGTGCTGTCAGCGGTGATAAAGTAGTGGCGGCTATCCGCAGTTACGGCAGCAGAAGCAGAAACCCGGAGGGAAAGGTGAAGGAGATTCTGGGCCATCTGGGTGAAAAGGGCGTGGATGTCATGTCTGTGGCCAGAAGCTATGACCTGCCCATGGAGTTTCCGGAAAAGGTGCTGAACCAGGCTGAAAGAATCAGGGAAACCCTCAATGAGGGTGACTATTACGGACGCATGGATTTGAGGGACTGGACCATGGTCACCATTGACGGGGAAGATGCAAAGGATCTGGATGATGCGGTGTCTATTACGAAAGAGGGAGAGTTCTATCATCTGGGCGTGCATATTGCCGATGTGAGCAATTATGTACAATACAACAGTGCCCTTGACAGAGAGGCACTGAAAAGAGGAACCAGTGTCTACCTGGTTGACCGTGTCATTCCCATGCTCCCCAAGAAGCTGTCCAATGGCATCTGTTCCCTGAATGCAGGGGAAGACCGCCTGGCACTCAGTTGTCTCATGGATATTGATAAGAAGGGAAATGTGATTGGGCATAAGATCGCAGAGACTGTCATTCATGTGGACAGAAGGATGACATATACGAATGTGAAAAAAATCCTGCTCCACGAGGATGAGGAGGTTACCGGGGAATACGCGGAACTGGCCCCCATGTTTTTCCTTATGCAGGAATTATCAGGGATATTGAGAAAGAAAAGAGGAAAACGGGGAGCTATTGACTTTGATTTCCCGGAAAGTAAGATAAAGCTGGATGAAAACGGCAGGCCTACAGAGATATATCCCTATGAACAGAATGTGGCAACAGAAATTATCGAAGATTTTATGCTGCTGGCGAATGAGACGGTTGCGGAGGAATATTATTTCAGGGAGATTCCCTTTGTGTACAGAACGCACGATAATCCGGACCCGGAGAAGATGGAGGCAGTGCTTTCCATGATACGCGGAACGGGAATCAAAGTGAAAAAGGCAAAGCAGGAGATCCATCCAAAAGAAGTGCAGCGGATTCTGGATGAAATCGAGGGAATGGATTGTGAACCTTTCTTTTCCAGGCTGCTTCTGCGCTCCATGAAGCAGGCAAAATACACCACTGACTGCAGCGGACACTTTGGACTGGCAGCCAGATATTACTGCCATTTTACCTCTCCGATCAGGAGATACCCGGACCTGCAGATACACAGGATCATCAAGGAGACCATCCATGGAAGAATGACCCAGGATAAGAAAAAACATTATGGGGATCTCTTGGACGCGGTTGCCAATCAGTCCAGCACCTTGGAGCGCAGAGCAGAGGAAGTGGAGCGGGAAACTGTGAAGATGAAGAAAGCAGAATACATGGAATCCCATCTGGGCGAAATCTTTGAGGGCACCATATCCGGCGTTATGGAATGGGGCTTTTACGTGGAACTGTCAAATACAGTGGAAGGGCTGGTGCATGTCAATACACTGACCGATGACTACTATATCTTCGACAGGGAGCATTACAGCCTGACCGGCGAAACGACAAAAAGACAATATATCATGGGACAGAAAGTAAAGGTGCGGGTTGAAAATGCGGATATTGTCACAAAAGCAGTGGATTTTTCACCTGTGATCGGGGAAAGTGAAGAAATGGTGAGAGGAAAGGATTAAAATTATGGGAAAAGAATCAGGGATTCGTCTGATTGCAAACAATAAAAAAGCCTATCATGATTATTTTATAGAAGATACCTATGAGGCGGGTATCGAGCTTGCAGGCACTGAGGTAAAGTCCATGCGCATGGGAAAATGCAGCATTAAGGAGTCCTTTATTCAGATTGACAGAGGCGAGGTCTTTGTCTACGGCATGCATATCAGCCCTTATGAGAAAGGGAATATCTTCAATAAAGATCCTCTGAGAACCAGAAAGCTTCTCCTGCACCAGTATGAGATCCGTAAGATTGCAGGAAAAATAGCAGAGAAGGGTTATACCCTGGTACCGCTTAAGGTTTACTTCAAAGGCAGCCTTGTGAAAGTGGAAATCGGCATCGCAAAAGGCAAGAAGCTGTATGACAAGAGGCAGGACATTGCCAAGAAGGATCAGAAAAGAGAAGCTGAGCGGGAATTTAAAGTAAAAAACTTATAAAAAAGCGCGGGAATAAATTCAGTGAAAAGCGAGGAAACCAACATGAAATTTTGTGATATGCCGTATGAGAGAATTGACTTTGGAAAAGTAAAAGAGGAACTGCTGGGACTGATGAAGGCATTTGAAATGGCAGAAAGTGCACAGGAACAGTTTGAGATCCACAAAAAGTATTATGCCCTCTCTGACCGGGTTTCCACACAGGTCACCCTGGCATCCATCCGGCACAGCATGGATACCACAGATGCGTTTTATGAAGAAGAAAAGGCTTACTACGATGAACAGGTGCCTGCTTACAGCAACCTGTCTGTGGAGTATTTGAAACTGCTGTATCATTCCCGGTTCAGGGAAGAGCTGGAGCAGATCATCGGGCCTGTAGCATTTAAAAATATGGAGCTTTCCTTCCGCTGCGTAAATGAATCCGTGATACCGATCATGCAGGAGGAAAACGCGCTGGTGACAGAATATGAAAAACTCCTGGCCAGTGCCAAAATAGACTGGGATGGGGAAATATTAAATCTGTCTCTTTTAGGTCCTTATCTCAAGCATAAAGACCCGGAAGTCCGAAGACGGGCATATGAAAAGCAGAATGCATTCTTCATGGGTATTGCGGATAAACTGGATGAGCTGTACGACAAGCTGGTAAAGAACAGGACACGCCAGGCAAAAGAGCTGGGCTTTGAGAGTTATACAGAGCTGGGATATTTGCGTATGCAGCGGAACAGCTACCAGAGAGAACAGGTGGAAAATCTGAGACGGCAGGTAAAAGAGGTCTTTGTGCCATTTGCGGAGAGTCTGTATGAGAACAGAAGAGAGCGCCTGGGTCTGGATAAGATGTATTTTTCAGATGAACAGGTCTATGGAAAGGATGGAAATCCCCAGCCGTTTGGGACACCGGAAGAGATTCTGGAAGCCGGACAGAAAATGTACGGAGAGCTTTCAAAAGAGACAAGGGAATTTTTTGACTTCATGATGGAGAACGAGCTTCTGGATGTGTTCGGTAGAAAGACAAAGGCAGTGGGCGGATATATGACATATATACCGGATTATAAATCTCCGTTTATTTTTGCCAATTTTAACGGAACCAGTGATGATGTGAATGTCATTACACACGAGTGCGGGCATGCTTTTCAGGGGTATCTGGCATCAGAGGACCCTATTCGGGAGCATGCTGATATCGGTATGGAGACTGCAGAGATCCATTCCATGTCAATGGAGTTTTTCACGGAGCCCTGGTATTCTCTGTTTTTTGCCGGAGTCAAGGCTGAGGCATACCGGGAGATGCATCTGGAAGATGCGGTATTATTCATTCCCTACGGCTGTATGGTGGATGAGTTCCAGCACAGGGTCTATGATGATCCGGATATGACGCCAAAGGAGAGAAAAGCCGTTTGGAAAGAGCTGGAGAAGACCTATAAACCGCATTTGGATTATGGCAGTCTGCAGTTCTTTGCAGAGGGCGGTTACTGGCAGCGGCAGCATCACATTTACAGCTTCCCTCTCTATTATATTGACTATGTGATTGCACAGCTCTGTGCCTTTGAGTTCAAAAATAAGATGCAGGAGAATTATGAGGAAGCGTGGAAAAGCTATCTGCAGCTCTGCAGACTGTCTGCTTCGGATTATTTTGAAAATCTTCTGCGGAAAGCCGGACTGCGCTCCCCCTTTGAGGATGGATGTATTCAGGAAATCGTGGATAAACTGAAGAAGGATATCACCAGGTAAGAAAAGCTGCGGCCGGGATAGGATTCCGGCCGCTGTAAAGCAGTGATCAGATGTATGCTATGACTTTCTTTGGCGGCACATAAGAAGATACGCAGCCAGCCAGATGATACTGTGCAGCAGAAGTACAAGGATGTATTCCTGCATATGTCCGCAGTATCCGTTTATAAGGTCCAGGATGCCATAAAAAGCAGCGCTTGAGGGAAGCAGATATGTTATGGTATGCAGGAAACTGTCTTCCGGAATGACCAGATAGAACAGCACCGGGGGTGCAAGGAACAGTATCATAACCATTTTAATAAAGACAATCCCGGACATAAGCCCGTCTGAAAAATGTCCGATGAACAATCCCGCAAGAGCGGCAAGAAAAGCAGACAATAAAATGACCAGAAGCAGCGGGATTATCATATCCGGGGATATGCGTATGCAGATAAAGGCAGTAAGCGCGGCGGACAGAACGGCACCTATATATCCCAGAGAGAGTTTCTGCAGCATATAGCCCATCTTAGTCATAGGCATCACTTCATTCACAAATCCGATTCCCTCTTCCTTTTCATTGATCATATTCATAGCGTTGAACGTACATCCCATGAACAGAGCAGTTGCCATGGTGATGGCTGTCAGCAGCGGTTTCAAGCTGTCACTGCTGCCTCCCGGCACAATATCTATCTCGTAGGAGGAAAGTGCTGCCCGCTCCTCATACATCTTAGGAAGGGTATTTCCGATTACGGTATTTACTTCCAGTTCATCTCCGGAGAGAACGGCAGTGAGGCTGTCTCCGTTTTGGATTACACCGATCAACTGTGAGGCTGGCTGGTTGACTGCAGTTTCCATAGACTGTCTGTTTTCATACATTTCCAAACGCCCCATGCTGCGGAGCCAATGGACAGCGTCAGAGGTGAGGCTGTCTTTGACTGCGGCGAAACCTGTCTCACTGACTGAGGATAAGTTTATACCTGACAGCAGGTTGACAGCCAGTCCTGCAAGGATGGGAAGCAGAAAGGTCAGGATACACATTTTATCGCGGCGGACATTTTTTAACTGAAAGGTTATTCCTGTCATGTTACCCCTCCTTTGCCATTTCATGTTTCAGAGTCCGGCAGACCAGCATAAACAGTGACAGAACCGCTGCTGCACAGATTGCATAATATATGTTACCTGCAGGTTTCATGCCGAAATATGCGTTTTTCAGAGCCATAAACAAGTGATACATAGGATGGTATCTGATCCATTTCCAGGATATACCGGTCTGCCCCGCAAGAAAAACCGGTGTTGTGACAAATACGGCAAGTATTAGATACAGAAGGGAAAACTGCCGGAAACCCTGCAGGCATACGGCGCAGAAAAAACCTGTAAGTGCCATGACAACGGACAGAATACCTGCCTGGATCATAACAGCAGGCAGTACGGATAGTCCCTGTGAAACACCAAGATTAACTAAAGTCAGTAATGCCGCGAAGATCAAATCTGCCGCGAGAAAGAGCACCAGTTTGGAGAGCACTATGTAAGTCTGACTGACCGGCAGCGTACTGTGCACCCGGATGACACCCATCTGTTTTTCTTTAAACAGGGTGGAAGCCAGTCCGAGAAATCCCACTGCAGACAGTTCAAAGAAGAGAAATTCACAGGTGATCTCCCGCCTGTTTTTCATTTCCTTTGTATTGGTGCCTATGACTACAGTTTTCGTTTCAGAATCTGGGAAAAGCAGGGATACCGCATAGGCTGCCCTGCTGTTGTCGGTGCGCCTGATACCGGAGGAGACCATGTAGATGCGGGGAACACGGCCGGAGGCGTCAATCCCTACAGAATAACCGTCTGAACAGGCCTGATGCATTTGCTCTGCACTCTCTGATCTTATAGCTGCAGAGGGGGCAGTGCTCTGAACCCCCATGGGGTCATAGAGGTATACAGGGTAGATTTCCTGGTCCAAACGGACATAGACCAGGTTAATATAACAGGAATAGAGAATAAGGGATCCAAGTGTCAGCAGGAAAAATTTTGATGCCAGCATCAGGCGGAAATCTTTTTTGAGAAGAGAAAATACAACATATCTCATGAAATCAGCCCCTTCCCTGTATATTGGATAAAGATATCTTCCAAAGTGGGTTCCTTTGTATGGATACTGATGATTTTATCATGTGGGAAAGGGAAAACCCGGGATAGGCGGGACAGCTCCACGCTGACAGTACAGCGCTTATTTTCATAGAGATAAGTGACCTCTGCCATATTGCTGTTCTTTTGTTCTTTCAGCTTTTGCGGCGTATCCAGTGCATTGATCTCCCCGTCCGCTATAAATGCGACCCTGTCGCAAAGCAGGTCGGCATCCAGCATATTATGGGTGGTAAGAAAGACGGTAGTTCCTTTTCGGCGTTCCTCCTCAATGATTTTCCGAAACAGCACAGCTCCGGATGGATCAAGCCCGCTGGTCGGCTCATCCAGAAACAGCAGCCTGGGATTGTGTATCAGCGCTCTTGCCATGCTGACCCGCTGCCTCATGCCTTTTGAATAGGAAGATACCGGCTTTCGCAGAAAATCCTTTTTAAATTCCAGCATTTCCAAAAGTTCTGCAGCATTTCTGCGTCTTCCGGCGGGATAGAAAGAAGCAAAATAATTCAGATTGTCAAGAGCACTCAGATTTGTATACAGGTAAGGAAATTCAAAGAGCACACCGATCTGACTTCGGAAATCCATGGGATGTGCATCCGGTTTCTGCCCAAAAAGGAGTGCTTCGCCGCAATAACCGCCAAGAATCCCTGTCAGTATTTTCTGTGTTGTGGATTTGCCTGAACCGTTGGGCCCCAAAAAACCGAAAATTTCTCCGTCATCCACAGCAAACGTCAGACCGTGCAGCGTTTCATGGCCCTTTTTATAAGAAAAACGAAGATTCTTAACATCAATCATGATTCATCCCCCCATTTGTCGTTATCGAACTTTCTTTTTTCCACTCTGCGTTTGTTCCACCATCTCATAAATTTCACTTTCAGAGGTATGGAAAGTGCAAAAATCACGGCGATTATGAGCCACCAATACCATGCAAGACCAAAGAACATAAAATCACCTCCCTTGTATAAGATAGTCTATACAGGGAAGGTGAAGTCAGTGTGGGACTGCTGTGAAGTTCATGTGAAATAACTGTCCGCTGCAAAAGGGGAATCGTTGTCCGGGAATCATGTGATAATAGGGAAAGAAAAATAGAATTCCACTCCGTTCTTATGATTACGGACGCCATAGGGAACCCGGTATGCTGAGAGCACCTGGGCTACAATCGCCAGCCCCAGTCCGGAACCGCTGCCGGCAGTATTCTGTCCGCGGTAGAACTTGGACCAGATTTTTGGAAGTTCCGGTTCCGGAATGGGGGCGCACTGATTGAACAGGGAAAAGGACAGCTCCTTTTCAAAACAGCTTATAGTGAGGCGGATTTCACCGCCTTCCCGGACATTTTTTCTCGCATTTTCAATGAGATTGTCCAGCACCTGTTCCATGCGTTTTGAATCTGCCCGAATCAGAACAGGAGTATCAGGAAGCCGGTAAGTGAAACGGTAATTTCCGCCCGGGGTGCCGAGGAGCAGGCGTCCGGCACACGTCTCTGCCATTTCAATAAAATCAAAGGTTTCATCAGAAAGTTCCGCGGAACCGGACTCCAGTGCGGACAGATCCAGCAGGGATACCAGCATATGGCTGATCCGGTCTTCGGCAGATAGTATGGCATCCAGATACTGCTGTTTTTTTGTCTCATCCACCTCATCCTTTAAGCCTTCCGTATAAGCGCGTATGAGTCCAAGGGGTGTTTTCATCTGGTGTGACAGGTTATCGGTCAGCTCTTTTCTCTGAGCCTGCAGAAGACGCTCTTTCTGCACATCTTTTTCAAGCTGGATATTTGCCTGCTCCAGCTTTTGCAGTGCGTCCTTCAGATTGGCGGACATGGTATTCAGGCTTTGAGAGAGTCTGCCGAATTCGTCGTTGGAGTTTATGCGGCAGCGTGCTGTGAAGTCCAGATGTGCCATCCGCTCTGCCTCCCGGTTGATTTCGTTTAAGGGGGTGGAGATGAGGCGCCCCAGCAGAATATCCACACAGATGATAACGGCTGCCATAAGGCAGAACCATATGAGAAAAGAAAGACTGCTGTCTGCAGGCAGCTCCGAAGTGAGCAGATAGAATAAGACAATGCTTCCGCCCATGAGTTTTGAGAGCAAAAGTGTTTTTTTACGGATCGTGGTCAGTTGAAATGCAGATAGTATTTTTTTCATAGTCATACCTCAAACTTATAACCGGAACGGATGAGGGTTACAATATGCTCTCCTTCGCTGCCGAGCTTTTGGCGCAGAGTTTTGATGTGGGTATCCACAGTTCTTGTATTCCCTTCAAAATCATATCCCCAGATACGGTTGAGGAGCTGTTCCCGGGAAAAGACCTGGTTTTTGTTCAGCATGAAAAGGCGCAGCAGTTCAAATTCTTTATGGGTCAGTACAGTTTCCGTGCCGCTGACGGTAACTGTATGGGAGGAGAGCTGCAGCACTATGTCTCCGGCGCTTAGGATATCCTGCGGATGGACAGACGCAGCGCGGCGCAGGAGGGCATTGATTTTGGCGAGCAGTATTTTGGGACTGAAGGGCTTCGTGATATAATCGTCGGCGCCGTATTCATAGCCTTTTAATTTGTCTGTCTCGCTGTCTTTTGCCGTGAGAAATATAATAGGGATACTGCACATTTCCCTGGCAATCCGGCATACGGAAAAGCCGTCCAGATGGGGCATCATAATATCCAGGACAGCCAGATCCACAGGATTATTTTTCAGGATCGTCACAGCGTCTATGCCGTCATCTGCCGTTATACAGGTGTGTCCTCCGTGGCGCATATAGTCTGTCAGGATATCCTGCATACCTTTTTCATCCTCAGCAATTAAGATCAGTGCCATTTTCGTCTCCTTCTGTTTTTGTTCTTTAGTACAGGCTTTTATAACTGCCTGATCAGATTTTATTATATTACGTTCCAAAAGGGAATGCAAACAGAATGAAAAAGAGCTGCCCTATGCGGACAGCCCTATGTTACTGTTCACGGCAGAGCCGTAATCATTCATGGAAAAGTCCGCGGCGTTTTGCTTCAGCGGATATCTTGTCAAACAGCTCCTGTTCGCTCTGCGTCTCTTTAGGAACAGCTTCGCGTCTGACCGTTTCGGCGATCCACGCTTCAAATGCTTTGTCTGCCTTTTTATCAGAGTTTTCCAATCAAATCACCCCTGCCTCCATTATAAAACCGTAAGTCTGACAGATAAACTGGTAAATAATGGAAACAGCAGACTGCCATCCGAGGCAGTCTATTGATTCCGGTATACAGTGTAGGCGATAATATCTATAAATTCGCTGTTTGAGGGGCATCTGGAAAGCTTGTAACCGGACAGCTCCTGCAGATATGTTTTATTGTTGTCCCAGCACTTCTCGATAACAGTTCTTATGTCACGTTCTACACTGACTTTGGTAACCCCATACTTATGAGCAATGACAGGATAGACATCCTTTGTCACCTTGAGACATTCATCGTAATTCTCGGCAGCAATGTGAATTGCGTCCAGCAGATAGCGGTATCCTTTATATTTTGAAGTAATGCCAAATTGCCTTATGATTTTATCTTTTGTATGCATGATTATTTACCCTCCTCATATGTTCTATAATATTATAAAGGAGATTCGTATAGAGAAAGGAAAGTTCGACATTATAATGCAAAAAAAGACCTTCGTTACACTGAATGTACAAAGGGAATGAAAATGCAGAGTGTCCTGGAAATAAAAAAAAGACCCGGATGCCGGTAAAACCAGGCATTCCGGGTAAAATAAAAGTGGAGCTGATAAGTCAATATCCGAACACTCCGGATTCGGATGGCACTATTAAGTGGACCTGGCGGGAATCGAACCCGCGTCCGAAAGTCTATCCCTTGAGGCATCTCCCATCACAGTCATTCTTTTAACATTCCCTCATACAACCGCCGGATGACAGGCTGATGTACTTAGTAGCTTCATGAATCTTTTACTTTCTCAAAGCTTTGAAAGTAAAGGGCCCTGCAAAGTCGATGCCGGATTCCCGGGCAGCAGGTGACCCGGGGCCGACAAGCTGCAATTAGGCAGCTAACGCTAAATTATTATTGTCTGCGTTTATATTTAAGTTCCAGGTTGTTGCGCAGTCCCGGAGTCTGCGGATGGCTTCCCCAACTTCAAAACCCCCGTCGAAACCAGTACAAGCCCATAACTGGACTTCACTGTGGAAGTATACTATAGAATAGCGTCTTTTTATGGTTTTGTCAAGGGAAAAGCGTAAAAAAATTGTTTTGTGCATAGGCGGGAAGCAGCAGGCTTGACAGATAAATCTGTCTGGGATAGACTGAATTTAAATGAATCACAAGGGGAAAGCAGGGGGAGGGCCCATGGGGGACAGTTTCCCTGCAGACAGAAGAGATGATGAAGTTATCAAATAAGAAAAGAAAGTATAGGAAGTTCTGGCACGGCTGTTTACTTCTTGGAATACTTCTGACTGCTCTGGCTGTGCCTGTCTGGGGACGGGCCGGCGGCGGAAGTTCGGGCGGAGGCGGCGGACACAGCGGAAGTTCCGGGGGAGGCAGTTACCACAGCGGCCGCTCCTCATCCCGCAGCAATCTGACGGGGAATATTCTTTTCGGGGTGAATGCTATTGTCGTTACCTGCGGCGGAGCAATCGCGTTTACAATAAAAGCCAAAAAAGCTGCTGCAAAAAGCAGAAATCTTATGCGCCAATATGAAAAAATCGGAGGAAACTGGGATTACCGGGAAGTACAGCGTCAGGTGGAGGAGGCTTATTATCAAATACAGGAGTGCTGGAGACGGATGGACGCCGGTTATGCGGCTGCCTATCTCAGTGAGGAACTGCTGGAAGATTTTAATATGAAGATTCAGTGGATGGAAGTGAGGGAGGAAGAAGTGGTACAGAAGCATGTAAAGCTTCTGAGCGCAGTGCCGGTAGGTGCCTATGACGAACTGGGAGAGGAGAATGACTGTATCTGGTATCTGATTCACGGCAGCATGGTGGGGTACTATATTAACAGGAACACAAAAATCTGTGTGCGCGGCAACACGAAAAAAGAGAGCTTTTATGAATACTGGAAATTTATTTACCGGAATGAGCGGTGGGTTCTCCAGGAGATCAGACAGCAGGATGAAATAGATATCAATCAGTTTGTATAAAAGCATTTGTTCACAAATTCAACAAATTTTTCTGCTATATTTAACTGAAATGGCAGGGATATTACGGTTTCTGCCGGCAGTATGAGTCAAACAGGTACATAAAAAACAGACAGAAATAGTCTGTAGGAATAGAGAGGGAACGGATATGGAAAAATGCAAAATACTGGTAGTGGATGATGAGAGCAGGATGCGCAAGCTGGTGCGCGATTTCCTGGTTAAGAAAGATTTTGAGGTGCTGGAGGCCGGCAACGGTGAGGAGGCACTGGATATATTTTATGCCACAAAGGACATTGCCCTTTTGATTCTGGATGTCATGATGCCGAAGATGGACGGCTGGGAGGTATGCAGGGAAATACGCAGGGAGTCAAAGGTGCCCATTATTATGCTGACAGCCAGGGGAGATGAGAGGGACGAGCTTCTGGGATTTGAGCTGGGCGTGGATGAGTATATTGCAAAGCCTTTCAGTCCGAAGATATTGGTTGCCAGGGTGGAGGCTATCCTGAGAAGAGCAAATATCTGCGGAAGCAGTGATGTTCTGTCAGCAGGCGGTATTGAGGTGAATAAGGCATCCCATATTGCAACCATTGACGGGCAGCCCATGGAGCTGAGTTATAAGGAATTTGAGCTGCTGACCTATTTCCTGGAAAACCAGGGAATTGCGCTTTCCAGGGAGAAGATTCTGAATTCTGTATGGAATTACGATTATTTTGGCGATGCCCGCACCATTGATACCCATGTAAAGAAACTTCGCAGTAAACTGGGGGACAAGGGTGAATACATCAAGACCATCTGGGGCATGGGATATAAGTTTGAGGTATAAGACATGAGAAAATCAATTAAGGTGCGTCTGGCAGTTTCTTTTATCGGGATCACGCTTTTGTCTCTTTTGTCCATAACGGCAGTAAACCGGCTGTTCTTGGAGAAATATTACATTTCCAGAAAAGCGGACTCGCTGGAAACGGTCTATAAAGCATTGAATGAGCAGGCCTTCAATGACCCGGAGGGCAGGACGCATCTGCAGGGGCTCTGTATTGAAAAGAATATATCCTGGGTACTCGTGGACGTGAGCTCTCAGGACTGGACCATCATAGCCAATGACGGCCGGAATCCGGATCTGCTGGCAACCAGGCTTCTCTTTGGATATATCTGGGGCATGATGCCGGAAAACAGGGAAGTCATCTCGGCAAATGATTCCTATACGCTGGAGCAGAACACAGATGATAAGGAAAATGTGGTGTATCTGGATATGTGGGGCGTGATGGAAAACCGAAACTGCGCGTTTCTGATTCGTATGCCCATGGCGAGTATCCGGGACAGTGTGGAAATCTCCAATATGTTTTACGTCTATATCGGGCTTCTCGTGATTATGATAAGCAGCGGGATCATCTGGTTTATGAGCAAGCGGATCACAAAGCCTCTTTTGGAACTGACGGAAATCTCCAGGCGTATGAGCAATCTTGATTTTGAGGCCAGATATGAAGGCGGCGGGGAGGATGAGATCGGCACTCTGGGGCAGAATTTTAATAAGATGTCCGAGGAGCTGGAACATACCATATCCGAGTTAAAGACCGCCAACAATGAGCTGCAGGAGGACATTGAGCAGAAGAAACAGATTGATGAGATGCGTAAGGAATTTCTCTCCAATGTATCCCATGAGCTGAAGACGCCCATCGCTCTGATCCAGGGCTATGCGGAGGGCCTGAAGGAGTGTATCAATGACGATGCGGAGAGCAGGGAATTTTACTGTGATGTCATTATGGACGAGTCTGCCAAAATGAACAATATGGTGAAAAAGCTGCTGTCTCTCAACCAACTGGAGTTCGGCAATGACCAGACTGCCATGGAACGTTTTGATCTGACGGACCTTGTGAGAGGCGTCGTGCAGTCTGCGCAGCTTCTGGCAGACCAGAAAGGCGCGCAGATTTCCTTCCCTCAGGATGAGCCTGTATATGTGTGGGGCGATGAGTTCAAGGTGGAGGAAGTGGTGACCAACTATGTGTCCAATGCCCTGAATCACGTGGATGGGGATATGAAGATCGAGGTGAAGATGAGAAGAAGGGACAATCATGTGCGTCTCTCCGTCTTCAACACAGGCAGACCCATTCCGGAGGAGGATCTTGATAAGATCTGGATAAAATTCTATAAAGTGGACAAAGCCCGTACCAGGGAATACGGCGGAAGCGGTATCGGTTTGTCAATTGTCAAGGCTATTATGGAGGGAATGCACCAGAAATTCGGCGTTGTGAACTATGACAACGGGGTGGAATTCTGGTTTGAGCTGGAAGAAAAGTAACCGGGGGTTCTGCGACACCTCCTTGCATTTTTCGATGGATTCTGCTAAACTAGAGGACATGATAAAAATGCAGGAGGGATGTTTTTATGCCGCCTTTACAGGGAGAATGGCTGGAGGCTTTAAGGCCGGAGTTCGGAAAACCATATTATAAACAATTGTTCGCGAAGGTGGGGCAGGAATACCAGACAAGAAAGGTATTCCCCGCACCGGACGATATTTTCAATGCATTTCATTTTACCCCCTTGGACCAGGTGAAAGTGGTCATACTGGGACAGGATCCTTATCACAATGACGGACAGGCTCACGGCCTGTGTTTTTCTGTGAAGCCGGATGTGGAGATTCCTCCTTCCCTGGTGAATATTTACCAGGAACTGCAGGAGGACTGCGGCTGTTATATACCCAACAATGGATATCTGGAAAAATGGGCAAAGCAGGGCGTACTGCTTCTGAATACAGTGCTGACTGTGCGCGCCCATCAGGCAAATTCCCACAGAGGGATCGGCTGGGAGGAGTTTACGGACGCAGCAATCCGTATTCTGGATGAACAGGACAGGCCCATGGTATTTCTTTTATGGGGAAGACCGGCGCAGATGAAAAAGAGTATGCTGCACAATCCCGGCCACCTGATCCTGGAAGCACCTCATCCCAGTCCGCTGTCTGCGTTCCGCGGATTTTTCGGATGCCGTCATTTCAGCAAGGCAAATGCTTTTCTGCAGGAGCATGGCCTGGAGCCAATTGACTGGCAGATAGAAAACAGATAGAGGAATTTGGACAAATGGGTAAAAAGAATAGTAATACATTAGTAAAAAATGCGTCTTTCTTAATGGTCGCAGCACTGATTTCAAAGATCATCGGAATGATTTACAAAAGTCCGCTGTCTTCTCTTTTGGGAAGAGAGAGTTTTGCCTGCTTTCAGTTTGCGCAGAATGTCTATTTTATTCTGTTGATGATCGCATCCTTCAGTATTCCGCAGGCTGTATCCAAGATTATGTCAGAGAGGATTGCATTCAAACGGTACAGGGACGCGCAGAGGGTTTTTAAAGGTGCCCTTTTATATGCAGTCATAGCAGGAGGCATTGTGGCGCTCATATGTGTGTTCGGCGCTTCTGTCTTAGTGCCGGACAGTGTGGCAAATGCCAGACTGGCGCTTCAGATGCTGGCCCCCACCATTTTCATTTCGGGTATCCTGGGTGTGTTCCGCGGATATTTCCAGGCTTACAGGAATATGATGCCCACGTCGATCTCACAGATCGTGGAGCAGATAGCAGTTGCGGTAGTGGCGCTTTTGATGGCAAACTTTATGGTTCACCATTTCGCAGGCACAGGTGAGGATACGCTGCAGAGATGGAGTGCAGCCGGAGCGACCATCGGTACGGGCGCAGGCGTTACGGCAGCGCTTCTTTTTATGCTGTTTGTATACAGTGTGAACAGGAAGACCATCAACCGCCGGATTGCCAGGGACAAAGTGTCTGTGGATGAGAGTTATCAGCAGGTTATGAGAAACATTGTGCTGATTGTGGCTCCCATTATTCTCAGCGCCTTTATTTACAATGTGAACGGCTATATCAATGGTGTGATGTACACAAGCATTTCCGATTTCAGAGGGATGGACAACAGCCAGGTGAAGGTGCTGTACGCGGAGTTTGGATTTTTCATGACGCTGATCAATATCCCCCTGACACTGGCAAGTACGGCGCCAACCTCCATGATTCCGGAGGTCTCCGCCCACTATGCCACCGGTGATGTGAAGGGGGCTATTGAAAAGATAAACAATGCCACATGGATCAGTATGTTGATTTCCATGCCGGCCTCTGTGGGTCTTGCTGTGCTGGCACAGCCGGTGACCTCCCTGCTGTTCCCCTCCACAGAAGGCGTGGCAGGAAAGCTCATGGTGCTCGGTGTCATCACGGTTATTTTAAACAGTACATCCAATATATCAAATGGTGTGCTGCAGGGAATCGGAAGGGCCAATATTCCTATGATCAACGCTGCTGTTTCCCTGGCTGTGGACGTGGTTTTTCTTGCGGTACTGCTGTTTTTCACCAATGCGGGCATCTATGCCGTGGTTATTGCCATGATTGTCTATGCCATAGTGATGTGTGTGCTCAATGACAGGGCGCTGAAGAAATATCTGGGATATCAGAATCCCTGGAGATATGCTTATCTGCCTCCGCTTTTAGCTACCATTCCCATGGGAGCAGTGGCATTCGGGGTGTACAAGGGAGTGCGGTTTCTGGCAAAAGCTCTGCCCCATTCCAATTTGCTGGCATTGATTCCCTCCATTGCGCTGGCTGTTGCCGTGTATTTTATTGCATATCTCTTTATTGCGAAACCATCCAGACAGGAACTTTTGTCTCTGCCGGGAGGAACAAAGCTGGCTGTGCTGGCTCAGAAACTGAAGATCATTTAAGAAAAATAAATCTGCAAACAGAAAAAAGCTTTCGGGCCGCATAGAAGACGGCGGCCCGAAGGCTTTTTTTATATTCCGGAGCATTTACATTTTTTTGAATGCAGTGGAGAGCATCAGCTTAATACGATTTAACTGGTTTACCTCGCTGGCTCCCGGGTCATAGTCAATGGCAACGATATTGGCGTCAGGATAATCCTTGCGGATGGCCTTGATGACACCTTTGCCCACAATATGGTTAGGCAGGCAGCCAAATGGCTGGGTACATACAATATTGGGCGCTCCGCTGTGGATCAGCTCCATCATTTCTCCGGTCAGGAACCAGCCTTCCCCGGTCTGGTTGCCGATGGACACAATGGGTGCTGCCATTTTTGCCAGATCTTCAATGCTGGCAGAGGGCGTAAAGTGCCTGCTTTTGGCAAATTCTTTGTTGGCGGCGCCTCTGATAAACTCAATGGCTTTGATACCCAGATTGGCGGTTTTCGCGGAAGATTTCTTGAAGCCGAGATATTTTGCTTTAAAGTTCTGGTTGTAGAAACAGTAGCATAAAAAGTCTATGAGATCAGGGCATACAGGCTCTGCGCCTTCTTTTTCCAGAAGTTCTGCCAGATGATTGTTGGCAGCCGGAAGGAATTTGACCAGAATCTCACCTACAATGCCGACCCTCGGTTTTTTCTCACCGGTGATGGGGAGAGTATCAAACTCCCGGATCATCTGGCGGCAGATACGGTTAAACTGTCCGAAGGTGATATGTTTCGCGCTCAGGAAACGGATGCAGCGTTTCTCCCATTTGCGGTGCAGGGCATTTGCGGAGCCTTTGACTGCTTCGTAGGGGCGCATGCGGTAAATGCATTTCATCAGGATATCACCGAACACTGCGCCGAAAGCCAGCCTGGTGGCCAGTTTTGCCGTGATCTTAAATCCCGGATTTTCTTCCAGCCCGCTTAAGTTGATGGAGATGACCGGTATGTAGGACATGTTTGCCTTGGCAAGTGCCCTTCGGATAAATCCGATGTAATTGGAGGCACGGCATCCGCCTCCTGTCTGTGACATGATGATCGCTACCTTGTGCAGATCGTATTTGCCTGACAGAAGTGCCTGCATGATCTGGCCCACCACCATTAGGGAAGGATAGCAGGCATCATTGTTCACATATTTTAAGCCTACATCCACGGCTTCCTTGTTGTCATTGGGAAGCACCTCCAGATTGTATCCGCTGGCGTTGAAAGCTGCCTGCAGGATAGAAAAATGGATGGGTGACATCTGGGGGCAGAGAATGGTATATTTTTTTCTCATTTCCGGTGTGAACACCACCTTTTTGATGGAGGAGGGTGATATTTTCCGTTTGATATGCTGCTCTTCCTTGACGCGGAGGGCAGCAATCAGGGAGCGGACACGGATACGGGCAGCGCCCAGGTTGTTTACCTCATCAATTTTCAGGCAGGTGTAGATCTTGCCGCTGCCAGCCAGAATTTCATTTACCTGGTCAGTGGTCACGGCATCCAGGCCGCAGCCAAAGGAGTTTAACTGGATCAGATCCAGATTATCTTTTTCCTTCACAAAGTTGGCAGCCGCATAAAGTCTGGTGTGGTACATCCACTGGTCATTGACACGAAGCGGGCGTTCAATGGGAGCCAGATGGGAAACGGAATCCTCAGTCAGTACGGCGATACCGTAGGAATTGATCAGATCCGGGATGCCGTGATGGATTTCCGGATCAATGTGGTATGGCCTTCCTGCCAGCACAATGCCGTGTCTTCCTGTCTTATCCAGGTAGCGCAGGGTTTCCTCGCCCTTTCGGCGGATATCCTCCCGGCATCTGGCCATTTCCTTCCAGGCAGCGTGGGCGGCGTCAGAGACTTCCGTGGAGGGAATGTTTTGGAATTCTTCCAGCAGTCGCTCTGTGATGGTCTCCTCATTCGTCATGGCTAAAAACGGATTGTGGAATTTGATTTCCGGGTCATTCAGCTCGTCAATGTTATTCTTAATATTTTCCGCGTAGGAGGTGACGATCGGACAGTTGTAATGGTTGATGGAGTCCTCAAATTCCTCACGCTCGTATGGGATACAGGGGTAGAAAATGTATTTCACGCCCTGTTTGATCAGCCATGACACATGTCCGTGGGCCAGCTTGGCCGGGTAGCACTCGGACTCACTGGGGATGGACTCAATGCCCAGCTCATAAATCTTTCTTGTGGAGGTGGGAGAAAGCACCACCTGATATCCCAGTCTGGTGAAGAAGGTATACCAGAAGGGATAATTTTCAAACATGTTGAGGACCCTCGGGATTCCCACTTTTCCTCTGGGGGCTTTGTCCTCTGTCAGCGGTTCATAGGAGAACAGCATTTTATATTTATAGTCAAACAGGTTGGGAATATGATCCTTGTTCTTCTCCTTGCCGATGCCGCGCTCGCAGCGGTTGCCGGAAATGAACTGGCGTCCGCCTGAGAATTTGTTGATGGTCAGACGGCAGTTGTTGGTACAGCCCTTACAGTTTGCCATAGTGGTCTTATACTGAAGGCTGTTGATCTTCTCAATGGGCAGCATGGTAGTGTCCTGTCCTGCCGTATAGCGCTCTCTGGCGATCAGGGCAGCACCGAAAGCTCCCATGATCCCGGCAATATCCGGACGGATGGCCTCACAGCCGGCAATACGCTCAAAGCTTCTTAAAACAGCATCATTATAGAAGGTTCCGCCCTGTACCACAATGTGTTTTCCAAGTTCGGAGGCATCGGATACCTTGATTACCTTATACAGTGCGTTCTTGATAACAGAATAAGCCAGGCCCGCTGAGATATCCGACACCTCGGCACCCTCCTTCTGTGCCTGTTTTACCTTGGAATTCATGAAAACAGTACATCGTGTTCCAAGGTCAATGGGGTTTTTGGCAAACAAGGCAGCTTTTGCGAAATCCTGCACACTGTAGTTCAGGGAGTTTGCAAAAGTCTCAATAAAGGAGCCGCAGCCGGAGGAGCAGGCTTCGTTGAGCTGCACACTGTCTACGGTCTTGTTCTTTATCTTGATACATTTCATATCCTGTCCGCCGATATCCAGGATGCAGTCCACCTCCGGGTCAAAGAAGGCGGCAGCATAATAGTGGGAAACAGTCTCCACTTCCCCTTCGTCCAGAAGGAGAGCGGCTTTTATCAGTGCCTCGCCGTATCCGGTGGAGCAGGAGTATGCGATCCTTGCTTCCCGCGGAAGGTGGCTGTAAATCTCCTGGATGGCGCGGATACTGGTAGCCAGGGGATTGCCGTTATTGTTGCTGTAGAAGGAATAGAGCAGGGAACCATCCTCACCGACCAGGGCTGCCTTTGTTGTGGTGGAACCCGCGTCAATGCCCAGATAACAGTTTCCGCTGTAGCTGGAAATGTCTCCGGTTATGACATTGTAGTGGCTCTGGCGCTCATTGAATTTGTCATAATCCTCCCTGGAGGCGAACAGAGGCTCCATACGGTTCACCTCAAATTCCATATGTATATTGGCTGACAGCCTGTCGCGCATGGCAGTGACAGAGACAGCAGGCGTTTCTTTTTTCGCATTCAGCGCGGAACCGATAGCCGCGAACAGATGGGAATTGTCAGGCACAATAGTGTGCTCCTCATCCAGCTTCAGTGTGCGGATAAATGCTGTCTTGAGTTCAGATAAAAAGTGAAGCGGACCGCCCAGAAATGCCACATGGCCGCGGATGGGTTTCCCGCAGGCAAGACCGCTGATAGTCTGGTTTACCACAGCCTGGAAAATGGAGGCGGAAAGGTCTTCTTTGGTGGCGCCCTCATTGATCAGCGGCTGGATGTCTGTCTTGGCGAACACACCGCAGCGGGCTGCAATGGGATAGAGGGCTTTGTAATTTTTAGCGTACTCATTCAGCCCCGCAGCATCTGTCTGCAGCAGAGAAGCCATCTGGTCAATAAAAGAGCCGGTACCGCCGGCGCAGATACCATTCATACGCTGTTCAATATTTCCACCCTCAAAGTAAATGATCTTTGCATCCTCACCGCCCAGCTCTATAGCCACGTCGGTTTTGGGTGCCAGTTCCTGTAAGGAGGAGGATACAGCGATAACCTCCTGTACAAAGGGAACCTCCAGATGCTTTGCAAGTGTCAGTCCGCCGGAACCGGTGATGACCGGGAGGACTGAAAATTCCCCCAATTGTCTGTATGCCTTGTCAAGCAGCCCAGCCAGTGTATTCTGAATGTCTGCAAAGTGGCGTTCATAATCAGAGAAAAGGATTTCTTTTTCTTCATTTAAAACTGCAATTTTTACCGTGGTGGAACCGATATCAATGCCAAGACGGTATGCGGCTGCAGTATTTTTATTATCTGCTGACATAGTCAGGAGACCTCCTTCATAAAAAATGGACGGTTTTCACGCCGTCATATATGCGTTTCTTCTTATTTATATAGTGCTATAGAAAATCATTTAACATTATACGACAATATTTCTAAAAATACAATTGCTATTTTGAAATTGGATTATTTTAGTTATATATATGGACAAAAGAAAATATTCCTGCCGGTTGCGTTTATATTTTCCATATGGTAGAATAAGCCAGACACAGATGCCGGAAACAGCCGGCAGAAGAATTATTTTTAGAAAGAGGAAATTGCTGTATGTATAAGATATTGAAACAGGAAGGCATGGCAAAACGCGCCCATTTTGAAACTGTGCACGGGTCAGTGGAGACACCTGTCTTTATGAACGTTGGCACAGTGGCAGCCATCAAGGGCGCTGTAGCCACAACAGACCTGCATGAAATAGGAACTCAGATAGAACTGTCAAACACCTACCATCTCCATGTGCGTCCCGGTGACCAGGTGGTGAAGAAGCTGGGCGGCCTCCACAAGTTCATGAACTGGGACAGGCCGATCCTCACGGACTCCGGCGGATTTCAGGTGTTTTCCCTGTCAAAATTAAGGAAGATCAAAGAGGAGGGGGTTTATTTCAATTCCCACATTGACGGTCATAAGATTTTCATGGGACCGGAGGAAAGTATGCAGATACAGTCCAATCTGGCATCCACCATTGCCATGGCTTTTGACGAGTGCCCGTCCTCTGTGGCGGACCGGAAATATGTCCAGGATTCTGTTGATCGAACCACAAGGTGGCTTGCAAGGTGTAAGGATGAGATGGCAAGGCTGAATGCGAAGGAGGACACCATCAATCCCCAGCAGATGCTGTTCGGCATTAACCAGGGCGCAGTGTATGATGATATCCGTATTGCCCACGCAAAAGAGATCGCCAAAATGGACCTTGACGGCTATGCGGTGGGAGGACTGGCCGTGGGAGAGAGCCATGAGGAGATGTACCGGATCCTGGACAGTGTGGTTCCCTATCTTCCGGCAGACAAGCCCACATACCTGATGGGTGTGGGAACACCGGCTAATATTCTGGAGGGTGTTTCCAGGGGCGTGGATTTCTTTGACTGCGTATATCCAAGCCGGAACGGACGCCATGGCCACGTGTACACCAACTTTGGAAAACTGAATCTGTTCAACGCCAAATATGAGTTGGATTCCCGTCCCATTGAGGAGGGTTGCCAGTGTCCTGCCTGCAGAAGCTACAGCAGGGCATATATCCGCCATCTGCTTAAGGCAAAGGAGATGCTGGGCATGCGTCTGTGTGTGCTTCACAACCTGTACTTCTACAATACAATGATGACGGAAATCAGGCAGGCACTTGATGAGGGGCACTATGAGGACTATAAACAGCAGAAACTGGAGCGCATGGCAGCAGGCCCCAAGGCATAAAAACAGAAAAAATGTGTAAAATATATAAAAAAACCTGAAAAACACTTGAAGAAATAAGAGAAATTGTGTATTATTGTAATAGCGTTCAATATAGCAGTCCGGGTGATCGGATGAAACAGCGGTATAGCTGCTGTATCATACCGAGTTTATATGGGAACTCGGCATATAAGTTGAAAGAACTAAAAAGTTTATTTTGCAGGAGGAGCTAAAATGTTTTTAGGACAGGCAAGCGCAGGCGGTGCAGGCGCATGGGCAACTATGTTACTGCCCCTGGTTGTATTTTTTCTTTTAATGTATTTCATGATTATGAGACCGCAGAAAAAGGAACAGCAGAGAGTAAAATCCATGTTATCCTCTATGGAAGTGGGAGACAGCGTGGTAACAACAAGCGGTTTTTACGGAATCTTAATTGATATTACAGATGAAGATGTGATCGTAGAATTCGGAAACAACAGAAACTGCAGAATTCCCATGAGAAAAGCGGCAATCGCAGAAGTTGAGAAAGCCGGAGACGGAATCGCAGAAAAAGAGTGATCAGAAGATTGAAAAGTAAGACAGGTGTTGCAGGAAAAATAGTTCTGCGGCGCCTGTTTTTTCGTCTGTCAGAAGGTATTTGAAAATAGTGTTCTGCAGTCTTCGCCAAATGGGATACAGGCTGTGGAGATGTATCAGAAATGGAGAAATAAACATATGGCATTTATCAGTTTATTTGATGTGATCGGTCCCAATATGGTAGGGCCTTCCAGCTCTCACACGGCAGGAGCGGCGTCAATGGCCCTTCTTGCGCGGAGGCTTTTTCCGGGGAAAATAAAGAAGGTACGCTTTACTCTGTATGGCTCCTTTGCCCAGACATACCGGGGACACGGCACAGACCGTGCACTACTCGGGGGAATCATGGGATTTCAGACGGATGACCTGCGGATCAGGGATTCCCTGACACTTGCCCGTGAACAGGGACTTGATTATGAGTTTATCATCAGTGATAAGCTTGGCGACGAACATCCCAATACCGCGGATATGGATATGGAGGGTACCGGCGGGGAGCATCTCTTTGTGCGGGGTGTGTCGCTGGGCGGCGGTAAAGTAAAGATTGTCCGGCTGAACCAGATAGAGGTGGATTTTACAGGGGAGTACAGTACCCTGGTGGTGAGCCAGACGGATAAGCCGGGTGTGGTGGCCCATATCACCAAGGTACTGAGCGAAAGAAATGTGAATATTGCGTTCATGCGCCTCTACCGGGAGGAGAGAGGAGCCAGGGCATATACCATTGTGGAGTCGGATGAGAAAATACCGGAAGATGTGACAGAGAAGATCAGGGAAAATCCCTGTGTCTCCAATGTGATTCTGGTACAGATATAGGAGGATAGGATGGAATTCAATCAGGGCAGTGAGCTTTTAGAGATATGCAGTGAGAAGAACATACCCATTTCCAGGGTCATGAAGCTGAGGGAGACAGAGTTTTCCCGGATTTCTGAGGAGGAAGTGGATGAGAAAATGAAGAAATCCCTGGCGATCATGCGCCGTTCCGCAAAAGAACCTCTGACCAATCCAAAACCGTCCGTGGGCGGTCTCATCGGCGGAGAGTCCGGGAAGCTTCACCGCCATGCAGAGGCAGGAAAATCTGTCTGCGGGACTGTGCTGCAGCGTGCGGTCACATACGCCATGGCGGTTCTGGAGGTCAATGCCTCCATGGGTGTGATCGTGGCTGCGCCCACAGCGGGCTCCTCGGGTGTGGTGCCGGGCGTGCTCCTCTCTCTGGAGGAGGCGTATGATCTGCCGGAAGAGGTGATCTTAAACGGGCTGTACACAGCAGGGGCTGTGGGATATCTGCTTATGAGGAATGCCTCTGTGGCAGGCGCGGAAGCTGGCTGCCAGGCAGAAGTGGGCGCCGCGTCCGCCATGGCTGCCGCGGCAGCGGTGGAGATGATGGGCGGTACACCAAAGCAGTGCCTTGACGCGGCTTCTGTGGCAATGTCCAACCTGCTGGGCCTGGTCTGTGACCCCATAGCTGGCCTTGTGGAATACCCGTGTCAGAACCGGAACAGTGTGGGAGCGGCCAATGCGCTGATCTGCGCGGAGCAGACACTGGCAGGGATTCCGGCTCTTATTCCCTTCGACGAAATGGCACAGGCCATGTATCATGTGGGCAGAAGCCTTCCCTTTGAGCTGCGGGAAAGCGCGCTGGGAGGCTGTGCGGCAACCCCGGCGGCATGCAGGCGTACCTGTGAGATCTTCGGCGGCTGAAAACGGACAGACGCATTTTCCGTGCCGATATTTTCCGTAGAAAAATTGTCGGGCAGACAGGCTCTGGATGGCTTATACTATGCGTAAGGCAGGTGAGAAAATGGAGTGGATGCAGCGAATCAACCGGGTGATGGATTATGTGGAGGACCACCTCCGGGATGATGTGGATGAGGAGGAAGTCAGCAGGATCATGGCGTGTCCGTATCAGAATTTTCAGAGTCTTTTCGGACAGGTGACTAATATCAGTTTTTCTGAATATGTGAGAAGACGCAGGCTTACCATGGCAGCCTATGATCTGCAGAATACAGAGGAAAAGGTAATAGATATCGCGTTAAAATATGGCTATCAGTCAGGAGATGCCTTCCGTGTGGCGTTTCGCAAAATGCACGGCGTCAATCCCTCAGAGGTAAGGCAGAGTGCTGTTCCGCTGATGTTTTACTGCAGGCTGGAATTTCAGGTGACTGTGAAGGGAGTGGAGTCTATGAAGTATACGATTGAGGAAAAAGGGGCTTTCCGGGTATTGGGAACAAGAATGACAACGCCGTATGGCGGCGGTACCTGGGCAGTGGTCAAAAGTGACGGCACCAATGAGAAAATGAAAGCCGTAAGCGGAGATTTCTTTGATCTGGGACTGTGTTTCGGATTTCAGGAGGATGGCAGCAATGATTATATGTGCGCTGTTTTATGGGACGGGCCGGAGATAGATGGTTTTGTGACATATCAGTATCCCCCGGCAACGTGGCTTATTTTTCAGGCCAGGGGTAAGATTTCTGACAATGTTCTGGGAAATCTGTGGCGGCAGATCAATCAGGAATTTCTTCCGCAGAGCCAGTATGACAAGTGCGGACTGCCCACCATTGAAAAGTACGTTTTCTGGAACGAGGCGGAAGATTTGGGAGAAGTGGAAGTCTGGATACCGGTGAAATATTGAAAAAGAAGGATGCCTCATATCTGTAAAAAGATATGGGGTATTTTTATATGAAAAATATAGATAACAAAGCATTATTATTGGAAAATTAATAAAAATAACTGAAATAGTATTGACGATAAAGCTGTAAAATGGTAATTTTAAATTATAACTATATCCCGTTAATATGATAAAGCGAAAGGGTAACTGTCATATCATTCTGAGATCATATGGAGTCCGGAATGTATATGGGCGGCAGTTCAGAACAGTTATCTGAACTGCCAGGTATACAGAAGCAATTGGAGGTAGATATGAGCAGATTAAGTATCATTACGCAAAACAGCGCGCAGCGGACAGTGGAGGAACTCTATAAGGACCTGGAACGGCGGATTGTTGCCAGCCCGCCCGGGTTATGTCCGGTGGATATGGCGGCATCTTTCCTGAAAATGTGCCATGCTCAGTCCTGCGGAAAGTGTGTTCCCTGCCGTGTCGGACTGGGGCAGCTGGAAAAATTATTTGATGATGTGCTGGATGGTGATGCCACTCTGGAGACCATTGCGGTTATTGAGCGGACAGCCAGGAGTATCTTCTATTCCGCGGACTGTGCCATCGGTTATGAGGCCGCCAAGATGGTGCTGAAGGGAATCCGGGGATTCAGGGAGGATTTTGAAGAGCATATTTTAAGGGGGAGGTGCTCCTGTAACCTGAACCAGCCCGTGCCGTGTGTATCCCAGTGTCCGGCTGGTGTGGACATTCCTGGTTACATTGCCCTTGTCAGGGAGGGCAGGTATGCAGATGCGGTGCGCCTGATCCGGAAGGACAATCCCATGCCGGCAGTCTGCGGCCTTATCTGTGAGCATCCCTGTGAAGTGCGGTGCCGCAGGACCATGTTGGATGACCCCATCAATATCAGGGGACTGAAACGTTTTGCAGTGGAGCAGGCAGGAGAAGTGCCGGTACCAAAGACAGCCCCTGCAACGGGTAAGAAAGTTGCAGTCATCGGGGGCGGTCCGGGAGGCATCAGCGCAGCGTATTACCTGGCTTTAATGGGCCATAAGGTGACAATCTATGAAAAGGAAAAACAACTGGGCGGCATGCTGCGATACGGCATTCCCAGCTACCGGCTTCCCAGAGAGGTTCTGGATGGGGAAATAAGCCGGCTTTTGAGCGTGGGGATTGACGTGGTCACCGGGGCAGATGTGGGGGAGGAGCCGTATCTGATACAGGATATCCGTCCCCGGTATGATGCCGTCTACATAGCCATCGGTGCCCATACAGACCGAAAGATAGGAATGGAGGGCGAGGATGCCGAGGGCGTTATGTCCGCAGTGGAAATGCTGCGAAGCATCGGTGACGGAGAGATGCCGGACTTTAAGGACAGGGATATCATTGTGATCGGCGGCGGCAATGTGGCTATGGATGTGGCGCGCTCCGCGGTGCGTCTGGGTGCAAAACGTGTGCGTATTGCCTACAGAAGAAGGAAAGTGGATATGACGGCTCTTCCGGAGGAAGTGGAAGGAGCCATTGCGGAGGGGTGCGAGGTGCTGGACCTTCATGCGCCGCTGTCTATAGAGAAGGACGGACAGGGCAAGGTTTCCGCGCTCTGGGTACAGCCTCAGATCATCGGTAAAATGAAAAACGGAAGACCCACACCGGGAGACGCGGATGTGGCAAAGCTCCGTCTGCCCTGTGACCGAATCCTGGTGGCGATAGGACAGGGGATTGACTCCCGGCATTTCGGGGAATCCGGTATTCCCATTACAAGAGGTGCTGCCATTGATGCCTTTGACTGGAGCGGTGTGAAGGATGCTGCCGGCGTATTTGCCGGAGGTGACTGTGTGACCGGTCCGGCGACTGTGATCCGTGCCATTGCGGCGGGGAAAGTGGCGGCAGCCAATATTGACGAATTTCTGGGATATAACCATACGATCACAAGCGGTGTGGAGATTCCAAGGGTCCGTCTCCATGACCGTCCCACCTGCGGCCGTGTGAATATGAAGGAGCGCGAGGCATCCGTGAGAGTGAAGGATATGGAACTGATCGAATGCGGTATGACTTCTGAGGAGGCTTCCCAGGAGGCAAGACGCTGTCTGCGCTGTGACCACTTCGGTTTCGGTGTGTTTAAGGGAGGCAGGGTGGAAAAATGGTGAATACAGAGAGAGTTAAACTTACGATTGACGGCATACAGATAGAGGCCGACAGACGCAGCACGATCCTACAGGCGGCTGCCCTTGCAGGAATCCGGATTCCCACACTGTGCTATCTGAAGGGTATCAATGAGATTGGAGCCTGCCGTGTCTGTGTTGTGGAGGTGGAAGGTTACGCAAAGCTGGTCACGGCCTGCAATAACCGGGTAAAAGAGGGAATGATGGTGCATACGAACAGCCCCAAAGCCCGGAAAACCAGAAGAACGAATGTGCAGCTTATTTTATCTCAGCACAACAGCAACTGCGCCTACTGTGTCAGGAGCGGGAACTGTTCCCTGCAGAGCGTGGCAAACGATTTGAACATCATGGATGTTCCTTTTGTTAAGGAGCTGCCGAAAAACTGCTGGAATATGGAGTTTCCGCTGATCAGGGATTATACGAAATGCATCAAATGTATGCGCTGTGTACAAATCTGTGATAAAATCCAGTCTGTTAATATCTGGGACGTGGTGAATACAGGCTCAAGAACCACAGTGGATGTGTCAGGCAACCGGAAAATTGAAGAATCGGACTGCGCTGTGTGCGGCCAGTGCATCACCCACTGTCCGGTGGGGGCGCTTAGAGAGCGGGATGATACGGAGCATGTACTGGATGCCATTGCCGATAAGGACAAGATCACAGTAGTTCAGATCGCGCCTGCCGTGCGTGCGGCATGGGGAGAATCCATTGGCCTGGCGCCGGAATTTGCAACCGTAAAAAGGCTGGCCTCGGCTCTGCGCAAAATGGGATTTGACTATATCTTCGATACGAATTTCAGTGCGGATCTGACAATCATGGAGGAAGGCAGTGAGTTTCTGGAGAAACTGAAGAACAGAGAAAATGAGACATTCCCTATGTTTACCTCCTGCTGTCCGGGCTGGGTCCGGTTTATGAAATCCCAGTATCCGGATATGGTGGACCAGCTTTCCACAGCCAAATCACCGCAGCAGATGTTCGGGGCTGTGGCAAAGACCTATTATGCAAAGCTGCTTGATGTGGACCCGGAGCGGATCTTCTGCTTGTCTGTGATGCCGTGCGTAGCCAAGAAACAGGAATGTGCCCTTCCGACCATGAGGGATGCGGGTGCAGGGCAGGATGTGGACGCTTCTTTGACTACCAGGGAAATAGACCGGATGATTCGTATGTTCCATATACTTCCTGAGACGCTTAGAGAGGAGGAGCTGGATATGCCTCTGGGCGTGGGCTCCGGCGCAGGCGTCATTTTCGGCGCCACAGGCGGTGTTATGGAGGCTGCACTGCGCAGCGCGTATTATCTGGTGACCAGTAAGAATCCCGAACCGGATGCCTTCCGGGCAGTCCGGGGCATGGACGGCTGGAAGGAGGCAGAATTTAATCTGGCAGGCACGATTTTAAAGGTGGCGGTTGCCAGCGGACTGGGCAATACCAGGAAATTGATGAAAGCGCTAAGAAAGGGCAGGGTTTCCTATGATTTTGTGGAAATCATGGCATGTCCAGGCGGATGCGCAGGCGGAGGCGGCCAGCCTATCCACGACGGCCGGGAGCTTGCCGGGGACAGGGGACAGATCCTATACGGCCTGGATAAGGTCAGTCACATCCGGTTCTCACATGAAAATCCCTCTGTGATAAAATGCTACGAAGATTTTTTGGAAAAACCATTGTCCCACAAAGCCCACGAGCTGCTGCATACAGACCATCACGGATGGAAAATGCCGGGAGAAACGTGAGCTTAAGCGGCATACATAAAAACCATAGCCTTTGGGAATACTGAAGTGTAAGAATAATATGTAAAAACACTTTAATGCCGAGGTGAATAAGATGGATAAAAAGCAGCAGGAAGCGTTAAACAGAAAGAAATCAAACGAGACTTTCAACAGCATTACCCAGAAGGTAAAACCGGAAAACCAGAATCAGCAGCACAATGCCAGGTCTGAGGCCGTGGAGCCGAAGATCAGACAGGTATAAAGAGCTGTCGGCAGGGGCGGAATGCCGCCCCTTTCACAAAGCAGTGCCAAACAATTATATCTGTGACAAAAAGTCACTGAAAATATTATAGTGCAGTTTTTCATCGAGGGCCAGTCTTGCCAGCATTTTTGAAACAAGAGGATCTTTTATTTCTCTTGACTGTTCCAGATATGCTTTGGCAGCAAACTTCTCTGATTTAGCGTTAACTGCAAGTATGGTGTAAATATCAGGGCTGTAATCCACCATATCCCCGCACCAGAAAGATTTGGATTCTGAAGAACGGCATTCCGGCTGTCCGCCGAGAAGGGCAATCAACTGTCCAATGACAGAGAAATGGTGTTCCTCGACCACGGCAATGCGTTTGATTATACGGCGGATATTACCGTATTCGTTATTGATTGTCCAGGATTGGAATAGATATTGATGTACAGTTGTCATTTCACTGACCGCAGATGCAAGATCCGGCATGAGCAGCTGTGCGTAATCTGTATTTTTTTCAGTGACTTTGACCGGGGGATACCAGTTAGAGTATTTCACTGGTATGGAATCGGGATTAGCATGGATATTATACTGGTATTTATTCATATTTGATTTCCTAAATGGGATTAATAATTTTTATGTGGGAAGGTTCCGGGATAGAACTATATTTGCAGGTAGTTCCGGATAACTCAACAGGCAGTATAAAAACGGACTCAGCAAAATTGCTGGGTCCTCTGTTTTTTGGTTATCTATGAAATGCATTCTCCCTGTTTACGCATTTTTTCTGTGGTATTTAGGATTTCCCAAAAGGTCATCCGCATAATCGGCAACTTTATTCTGTCCTTCACGATTCAGTGCCCTAAAGGCTTCCATGAGATATCTCTCCTGAATACTGCCCGCTTCACAGGGAGAAATGTCTTTGATATCATTGGAAGAATGGAGATATAAGTCTGCCATTCCTTCAAAAAGAGAAAGCTCTGTATCGGACATAAATTCATCTAATCCGACATCCAGAGCTTTTGCGATTCGGCGTAAAGTTTCAAACTTTGGCTGTCTTTTTCCGTTCTCGTATTGGGCAAGATTTTGCTGCGAGGTCCCTAATTTTTCTGAGAGTTCTTTTTGTGTAAGCCCGTTGGCTTTCCTGATTTCTTTGATTCTTTTTCCTGTATCCATTTTATCACCTCTATATATACAATAACATAATGTTGATAGAAAAACAATCAAAAGATTTAAATAAAGCATTGACACAATCGTAAGATTGATATATTATGCACATATACAATCAAATGATTTTGAAATGAGGTGAAAAAATGAGGATTGACAGAATCAAACTTGTTACAGAACTTGCCAGAAGAGATATGACACAGAAAAAATTAGCGGAGCTTGCCGGGATTTCCAGGGCTACAGTTAATTATATCAGATGCGGCAAAACCTGCTCGGATGAAGTAGGTAAAAGGATTGCAGAAGCTTTAGGCGTTAATCTGACCGATATTATGGAATAACATGCAGGAAAGAGAGCTGATTGAACAGCAGAGAAGAAGCAGTGCATTACACTATAAGAAGGGTGGTTGAGAAGGTGAAGAAATACTGTGGCGGTAGAAGGAATACGGCAGGTGAGTAAATGACAGGCATGGAATTAATACATGAAATCCGGAATTCTGACAATTGGACAGATGCTTTTTTTTCTGAGATTGAACCTTATTATCTGCAGAATTTAAATTTGATCAGAAATACACTTGCGGCAGATGGAGTGTGGGACAGATTTGATACGGCGTTTTCTGAGTGGAAAAGGCCCGGACAGGCCCGGACAGTAAGCAGAGACTGCACTTTAGCAGGCTTTGCCGGACAAGGTGAGATTCCCTATTCAGATAGTTTTGAGGGTTTTGGGGGTTTTGGGGAAACAGATATAACGAAACTTACGGCTTTCAATACTAGTCTGCTGCCATCAGTTGTGGAGAGATTTTCAGAAGCAGTTGCAGAGAACCTGCAGGTATCTTCCGGTATGGTAGCCCCGGCAGTGCTCACAGTAGGCTCACTGTGCATACAGAAGAAATATAGTATCCATCCTCATTCTGACTGGTATGAACCCGGAAATTTGTATATGGCTGTTGTGGGAGAGGCTTCCGAAAGAAAAAGTCCAGTAATGAAAGAAATCATGAAGCCTGTTTATGAATATGAAAAAAAGGAAAATGAAAAACGGGCGCCGGATATTGCTTTGTATGAGACGAAAAAAAGGATACTGGAAGGCAAGATTGCCGGAATTACAAAGAACCTGACAAGATGCAGCAAAAGAAAAGGAGAGGATATATGTGAGGATTTGGAAGCCCTTTCGGATATACAGCAGGAATTGAATGGACTAAAAGAGAAAGCTCCTGTCAGATTGGTGGCAGATGACGTAACGATGGAAATACTCGGGAAGTTAATGGAGCAGAATCATGAAAGAATAGGAATTTTTTCCACAGAAGGAGGTATCTTCAATATTTTGGCCGGCAGATACAGTGATAAGACCGTCATTGATCTTATTTTGAAAGCCTATACAGGTGACCGGTACGCTCAGGACAGAATAACCAGGAAGGGACAGGCTTTGGATTGTCCCTTGATAACCATGCTTTTGTATGTACAGCCAATAGTGATAAAACAAATAATGGAAAACAGTGAATTTACAGGCCGTGGCCTGAATGCCAGATTTTTATACAGTCTGCCGCCTTCTGCCATAGGAGACAGAAACTATAGGGTGAAAAAGATATCTGATACAGACAGGGCGGATTATGGTGAAGCAGTTCAGAGGCTTCTTGCAATTCCCGTACCGGATAAGCCGAAGGTCATAGAACTGGGTGAGGAAGCAGATAGACTGGCAGAAGCCTTTTTCTATGAGATTGAGCGTGAGCTGAAAGAATGTTTTTCAGAGTTCAAGGCATGGCTCGGAAAACTTCACGGTACTACAATGAGGATAGCACTGATTCTCCATTGCTTTGAGTATGCGGAACAGTCGGAATTCTATAAAGTCAGCGGTCAGACTATGGGCAATGCTGTAGAAATAGGCAGGTATTTCCGGACCCATGCCAGGGCAGCATTCAATATCATGGGTTTAACGGATTCACCGGAAGTCAGAGACGCTAAATACATTATGAGACGTATAGATTCTACCGGAAAAATGGAAATGAAACTGAGAGATCTGTATAAATTGTGCTGTGACAGAAAAGGTATGGAGAAAAAAGAAGGAATGATTCCCGGGTTAAGGTGTTTGACAGAACATGGCTACATACGCATTCAGAAATCTTGTCTCACCTCTCAAAACCCCCAAAACCTCCAAAAAGGAGGCAGACCGTCGGAAATTGTATATAAAAATCCGGAATATGCCAGATGGAAGGAGAAAAATGTGTGAATGATCAAGCTTTAGATTGTATTTGCGGATATGTCACAAAAATATCAGAGAACAGGGAGGTTGTAAAACATGATCAAGATTAAAATATCTTACCAAAATGCCCAGGAACTTCATACCGTGCTCAGACTGTTGCACCCGGTCATTAAGTCCTGTAAATTGGCGAAAGAACAGAGGGGGGAATATAAGAAGGCATACGTGATCTTGAAATGATACGCTAACCCGGCTTTGGTCTTGTATCGAGAAAAAGTATGAAAAGATGCCGGAAATCATTAAAAATATAAAGGTTTTACTTGCATATATTTGTTTGATGTGATATAATAGTTTTAGAACAGATAGAATAATAAAAGTACCCCAGCAGTTCATCTCTTTTCTGCTGGAAGTCTTGTATAAGGCGTGGGAACAGCTAAAGCCGCAATATGCGATTATAGCCGTTCCCACGCTTATTTATTTGTTCACTCCTTTCCTTAGGGAACATCTATTCACCCGGACGGGCAGCGGGGCATATCTGTCTGATGGTAAAATAGTCCACTGGACGTTAAACAGGAAGGAAAAATATGGAAGAAAGCATGAATGATGCAGAACAGAGTACCCAGGCTGAAAATATGGGGAATGAATCAGAAGTACAGGGAACTGCCAGGGAAGGCGGCGGAAAAGAGCAGAAACTGTTCACACAGGAAGAAGTGAACGGATTTGTTCAGTCCAGGATAGCCAGGATGAAGGGGCAGATCAACAAAGAAGCCCAGGCAGAGTATGACCGGAAGCTTGCAGAACTGCAGGCAAGGGAAATGAAGCTGATGGTAAAGGAAAAGCTGGACGAACGGGGAATGTCCCGTGAGCTGGCAGATATTATCAACTGTACGGATGAAGAGGATTTAAACTGTAAATTAGACAAATTATACGAAATATATGGAAAAAATGACAAAACAGACCAGGAGCCTGCATCCGGTTTTCGTGCGATACCCTCCAAGAATTTAAAAGTGGGGTGCGTTCCGGAGGGAACCGGAGCTTTTCACACCGGTACAGATCCGGTAAGACAGGCTATGGGGCTTAACAGAAAGGAATGATGGATAAATGGCAATTGATTTAGTAACACAATATCTGCCTTATGTAGATGAATTATTTTCAACAGAGAGCAAAAAATCCCTGCTGACGAATCAGGACTTATCCTGGACAGGGGCACATACGATCAAGGTTTATAAGGTGACAACCGCATCTATGAATGATTACGGGCGCTCCGGCCCGAAGGAGGGAGAATGGTCAAGGTACGGCAGAGTGCAGGGACTGGATGCCACTACGGAAGAATTTACGCTGAAAAATGACAGATCTTTTACCTTTGCCATTGATAAGCTGGATAAGGATGAAACCAGTGACCAGCTGGCAGCAGCGTCTGCTCTTGCTCGGCAGGTGCGGGAAGTCGTGATTCCGGAAGTTGATACTTATGTATATGGAGTTATGACAACAAAGGCGGGGCATAAGCCTGCAGCTGTGGCGCTGACAGCAGACAATATCTATACGGAGATCATCAAGGCCAGTAATGCTCTGGACAATTCTGAAGTGCCGGAAACAGGCCGTGTGCTGCTGGTGACTCCTGACACTTATCTTCTTATGAAACAGTGCAGGGATATCACAATGGAGACAGATATTGGCAGTGATATGAGATTACGCGGTGTTATTGGCAATCTGGACGGGGCGGTAGTGATCAAAGTTCCGTCTAAAAGACTTCCAAAAGGATTTGGTTTTATGCTGGCCCATCCGGTGGCTACCGTAGCTCCTACCAAATTGGAAGATTACAAGACACATCAGGACCCGCCTGGTATCAGCGGCGAACTGATAGAAGGCCGCATCTGTTACGATGCTTTTGTTTTAGAAAATAAAGCAGAAGCTATTTATTATCAGGAACAGACTGCAGCAGCAAAAAGTTAAACAGATGCCCCGGGCTTTCCAAAGCGGATTGTCTGGGGCATTTTGTGCGTGATAGCCGCCCGGTTCCGTGTCTGTGAAGAGATAGAGGTTTTGATGCAGAATGATTACCATATGCTTACCGGCGAAAAACAATAAATGCCGAAATCACTGTCTATACAGTAATTTCGACATTTTTATAAGCAGATAACGGGAATCGAACCCGCCTCTCCAGCTTGGGAAGCTGGCGTTCTACCGATGAACTATATCTGCATACATGTATAATTGAGGAACCTGAACATCTTCAGGCATGCACCAGCCTGCGCGTGTTCCTCCGGGATATTCATATGTGTGAACCGAGACACCGCAGATACGGGCGTAACCGCACTCCTCCCGGAACTGATGCGTTGAAAATATTATAATCCAAATTATTTTTATTTGCAAGAGGGTTTTTAAACTGTTATAGCTTATATAACGAAAAAGAATAGCAGACTGCCTTATTATGCCTTGAAATATAAGCGAAAAAGGATTATCATAATTAAAATACTATAATGCGATAACATACGACAACTGTACGACAGGAGGAGAATCTCATGAACTATAAAATTGCATTGATACCGGGTGACGGAATCGGACCGGAGATTGTGGCAGAGGCCAAAAAAGTGCTGGATAAGGTCTGTGAAACATACGGACACAGTTTTTCCTATGAGGAAGTGCTGCTGGGCGGGGCATCTATTGATGTACACGGTGTACCGCTGACAGAGGAGGCTGTGGAGACGGCAAAGGCTTCTGACGCAGTGCTGATGGGTTCCATCGGAGGGGATGCCAAGACTTCTCCCTGGTATAAACTGGAGCCGTCAAAACGCCCTGAGGCAGGACTTTTAGCTATCAGAAAAGCCCTGAATCTGTTTGCCAATCTGCGCCCGGCGTATCTGTATGATGAGCTGAAAGGTGCCTGCCCCCTGAAAGAGGAAGTCATCGGAGACGGATTTGACATGATCATTGTCAGGGAGCTGACCGGCGGCCTGTATTTCGGTGAGAGAAAGACTGTGGAGGAAAACGGTGTAACTACAGCCGTTGACACACTTACATATAATGAAAATGAAATCCGCAGAATCGCTGTCAAGGCATTTGATATTGCCATGAAGAGAAGCAAAAAAGTTACAAGTGTGGACAAAGCCAATGTACTGGACTCCTCCAGACTCTGGAGAAAAGTAGTGGAAGAGGTGGCAAAGGACTATCCGGAAGTGACACTGGAACACATGCTGGTAGATAACTGCGCTATGCAGCTTGTCCATAACCCGGGTCAGTTTGACGTGATCCTCACAGAGAACATGTTCGGCGACATTCTGTCTGATGAGGCCAGCATGGTGACAGGTTCCATCGGAATGCTCTCATCAGCCAGCTTAAATGAGACAAAATTCGGCCTTTATGAACCAAGCCACGGTTCAGCGCCTGACATTGCGGGAAAAGGCATCGCCAATCCCCTGGCAACCATTCTGTCTGCGGCTATGATGCTGCGCTATTCCCTGGACCTGGACAAAGAGGCAGATGCCGTGGAGGCAGCCGTACAGAAAGTCCTCACAGAGGGATACCGCACAGTGGATATTATGGCAGACGGTATGAAGCAGGTGGGAACCAAAGAGATGGGAGATTTGATCGCAGAGCGGATCTGAGATTAGAATGAGATAGATAACGGACAACAGAAAGGATTGTGAATGATATGAGAAGTGATGCAGTAAAAACAGGTATGCAGCAGGCACCGCACCGTTCCCTGTTCAATGCCCTGGGAATGACAAAAGAGGAACTGGAACGGCCGTTGGTAGGTATTGTGAGTTCCTACAATGAGATCGTGCCGGGTCACATGAATCTGGACAAAATCGTGGATGCCGTAAAATTAGGTGTTGCTATGGCAGGCGGAACGCCCATTATGTTTCCGGCTATTGCTGTCTGCGACGGCATTGCCATGGGACATACGGGAATGAAGTATTCCCTGGTGACAAGGGATCTGATCGCGGATTCCACAGAGGCTATGGCTATGGCCCATCAGTTTGACGCCCTGGTCATGGTGCCAAACTGTGACAAGAACGTGCCGGGACTTCTGATGGCAGCAGCCAGGATCAATGTCCCCACTGTATTTGTGAGCGGCGGCCCCATGCTGGCAGGCCGTGTGCATGGCCAGAAGAGAAGTCTCTCCTCCATGTTTGAGGCCGTGGGCTCCTACAGCGCAGGAACCATGACAGCGGAGGAAGTGGAAGAATTTGAAAATAAAGTCTGCCCCACCTGCGGCTCCTGCTCCGGCATGTACACTGCCAACAGCATGAACTGTCTGACAGAGGTGCTGGGCATGGGATTAAAAGGAAACGGCACTATTCCGGCTGTATATTCCGAGAGGATCAAGCTTGCAAAACACGCGGGCATGCAGGTAATGGAAATGTACAGACAGAACATCCGTCCAAGGGATATCATGACAAAAGACGCCATCATGAATGCCCTGACCGTGGATATGGCACTCGGATGTTCTACCAACAGTATGCTGCATTTGCCGGCAATTGCCCATGAGATCGGATGGGATTTTGACATTACATTTGCAAATGAAGTGAGCGCAAAGACACCGAACCTGTGCCATCTGGCACCGGCAGGCCCCACCTACATAGAAGACTTGAATGAGGCCGGCGGCGTGTATGCGGTCATGAATGAACTGACCAAAAAAGATCTGCTGAACCTGGACTGCATGACAGTGACAGGAAAGACAGTGGGTGAAAATATCAAGAACTGTGTAAACAGAAATCCGGAGGTGATCCGCCCTGTAGAAAATCCTTACAGCCAGACCGGCGGCCTTGCGGTTCTCACAGGCAACCTGGCTCCGGACGGCGGCGTGGTAAAACGCTCCGCGGTCTGTGAGGAGATGATGGTACATGAAGGCCCTGCAAGGGTATTTGAGTGCGAGGAGGATGCCATTGACGCCATTAAGGGCGGTAAGATCGTGGCAGGCGATGTGGTTGTGATACGCTATGAGGGACCAAAAGGCGGCCCGGGTATGAGAGAGATGTTAAACCCCACTTCCGCCATTGCAGGTATGGGACTCGGCTCCAGCGTGGCACTGATCACGGACGGACGTTTCTCCGGTGCATCCCGCGGAGCTTCCATCGGACATATTTCCCCGGAAGCAGCCGTAGGCGGCCCCATTGCCCTTGTTAAGGAGGGAGATACCATCCGCATCAATATTCCGGAAAACAAACTGGAACTGGCCGTATCGGATGAGGAGCTGGCAAGGAGAAAGGCTGAGTGGCAGCCAAGAGAGCCTAAGGTGAACACAGGATACCTGGCACGCTATGCGGCTATGGTGACCAGCGGTAACAGAGGGGCTGTTCTGGAAATCCAGAAATAAAAAGAAAAAGAAAAGATAACGGTTGGGAGGATTTCAATATGCAGTTGACAGGAGCAGAAATAGTAATCGAATGTTTAAAAGAGCAGGGTGTAGATACCGTTTTCGGTTATCCGGGCGGAACGATTCTGAACATTTATGATGAGTTATATAAACACAGCAATGAGATTCATCACGTACTCACATCCCATGAGCAGGGTGCAGCCCATGCAGCGGACGGCTATGCCCGTTCCACAGGGAAAGTGGGTGTGTGTTTTGCAACCAGCGGCCCCGGCGCCACCAATCTGGTAACAGGTATTGCCACAGCACATATGGATTCTGTGCCTGTGGTTGCCATCACCTGTAACGTAGGTGTTCCTCTTCTGGGAAAAGACAGCTTCCAGGAGGTAGATATCGCAGGTGTGGTTATGCCGATCACAAAACACAGCTTTATTGTAAAAGACGTGAAAAAGCTGGCGAAGACCATCCGTCGTGCTTTTGTCATTGCAAAGAGCGGACGGCCCGGCCCTGTCCTTGTGGATATCACCAAGGATGTGACTGCAGCCAAGACAGAATTTGAAACTACAGTGCCAAAGCCGGTGAAACCCTATGTGGCTGAGATTGAAGAAGCGGATCTGGCTAAAGCAGCAGATATGATCCGGGAGGCAAAACGTCCCTTTATCTTTGTGGGCGGCGGAGCCATCGCGTCCAACGCCTGGGAGGAGCTGCGCACACTTGCACACAAGATCCAGGCTCCTGTGACCGATTCCCTTATGGGAAAAGGCGCATTTTCCGGCGAGGATGAGCTGTATACCGGTATGCTGGGGATGCACGGAACCAAAGCCTCCAATCTGGGTGTGACAAAATGTGACCTGCTGATCACCGTGGGTGCCAGATTCAGTGACCGTGTGACCGGCAATACCAGAAACTTTGCCAGAAATGCGAAGGTGATCCAGATAGATGTGGATGCAGCGGAGATCAATAAAAATGTGCTGGTTGACTGCAGCGTTGTGGGTGACGCCAGAGAAGTTCTGAAACGCCTGAATGATATGCTGGAGCAGAAAGAACATAAAGAGTGGCTGGGATACATAGAGGAGCTGAAAGAAAAATATCCTCTGCGCTACAACCAGGAGGGCTTAAGCGGTCCTGCCATTATCGAGGAGATCTACCGCCAGACAAAAGGCGATGCCATAATTGTAACAGAGGTGGGACAGCACCAGATGTGGGCTGCTCAGTATTACAAATATAAAACACCCCGCACCTTCCTGTCCTCCGGCGGCCTGGGAACCATGGGCTACGGCCTTGGGGCAGCCATCGGCGCCAAGATGGGCAATCCGGACAAGGTGGTCATCAATGTGGCAGGAGACGGCTGTTTCCGTATGAACATGAATGAGATCGCAACAGCCACCAGAAATGATGTTCCCCTTATCCAGGTGGTCATCAATAACCAGGTGCTGGGAATGGTGCGTCAGTGGCAGACGCTGTTCTATGAGGGCAGATATTCTAATACAGTATTAAAAGACAAAGTTGATTTTGTCAAACTGGCAGAGGCCATGGGAGCAGTGGGTATCCGCGTGACCACAAAAGAGGAGCTGCAGGAAGCCCTTGCAAAAGCCATCCGGTTAAATACAACGGTGGTTCTGGACTGCATGATCGACAGTGATGATAAGGTATTCCCAATGGTACCGGCAGGGGCCAACATTGAGGATGCGTTCGACGAGGAAGACCTGAAAGCAAAACAGAAATAATATGTCTTTTGTAGAAAGACAAATGTTTTTATTGACAATAATATAACAAAGAGGTAGAATACTTCTTGTCAAGCAATTTATGCCACGTGTCCCCAGAGGGGGCATGTGGCGTAACCGTTTTGAAGAGTAAATCAACAGAGGAGGAAACAACAAGTGAGCAGAGTTTATAACTTTTCAGCAGGACCGGCTGTTCTGCCGGAGGAAGTGCTGCGGGAAGCGGCAGAAGAGATGCTGGATTATAAAGGAACAGGCATGTCTGTTATGGAGATGAGCCACCGTTCCAAAGCATTCGAGGATATCATACATACTGCGGAGGCAGATTTGAGAGAGCTGCTGCATATTCCGGATAACTATAAAGTATTATTTCTGCAGGGCGGTGCCCATCAGCAGTTTGCCATGATCCCCATGAACCTGATGAAAAACAAAGTGGCTGACTACATCGTAACAGGCCAGTGGGCGAAAAAAGCATGGCAGGAGGCACAGAAGTACGGGACAGCCAACAAGATCGCGTCCTCTGAGGATAAAACTTTCTCCTACATTCCGGACTGTTCCGACCTTCCCATCAGCCCGGATGCGGATTATGTGTACATCTGCGAGAACAATACGATATACGGAACAAAATTTAAAACACTGCCGGACACAAAGGGCAAGACCCTGGTGGCGGACGTTTCCTCCTGTTTCCTCTCCGAACCGATGGACGTGGAGAAATACGGTATTATTTACGGCGGCGCGCAGAAGAATATCGGCCCTGCAGGTGTGGTGATCGCCATCATCCGTGAGGATCTGATCACAGAGGATGTGCTTCCGGGAACACCGACCATGCTGACCTATAAGACACATGCGGACGCGGAGTCCTTATACAATACACCGAACTGCTACGGCATTTACATGTGCGGCAAGGTATTTCAGTGGCTGAAAAAACAGGGCGGCCTGAAAGCCATGAAAGAGCACAATGAGAAAAAAGCAAAGATCCTGTATGATTTCCTGGATGAGAGCGTAATGTTCAAAGGTACCGTGGAACCGGCTTCCCGTTCCCTTATGAATGTTCCCTTTGTCACAGGAGATAAGGATTTGGATGCGAAATTTATCAAAGAGGCCCAGGCGGCAGGCTTTGTGAATCTGAAAGGCCACAGAAGCGTAGGCGGCATGCGTGCCAGCATTTACAATGCCATGCCCATAGAGGGCGTGGAGGCTCTGGTTGCCTTTATGAAAAAATTTGAAAAGGAGAATGCTTGATCATGTACAGATATCACTGTTTAAATCCCATTTCCAGCGTAGGACTGGAGCATTTCCCGGCAAAATACGAGAGCACGGACAATATGTCTGATGCGGATGCCGTGCTGGTGAGAAGTGCAAACATGCATGAGATGGAGCTTCCGAAGAATGTGGTTGCCATTGCCAGAGCAGGTGCCGGCGTCAACAATATTCCGCTGGAAGAGTGCGCAAAGGACGGCGTGGTAGTCTTCAACACACCGGGAGCAAATGCCAATGGTGTAAAGGAGATGGTCATTGCCGGAATGCTGCTGGCATCCAGGGATATAGTGGGCGGTATCGAGTGGCTGGAGCACCAGGAAGCCACAGAGGATATCGGAAAGCTGGCTGAAAAGAAGAAAAAACAGTTTGCCGGCTGTGAGATCAGCGGCAGAAAGCTGGGTATCATCGGTCTTGGCGCCATCGGTGTAAAAGTGGCAAATGCCGCGGTACATCTGGGAATGGAAGTCTATGGATATGACCCCTTCATCTCCGTGGATGCTGCGTGGAACCTTTCCAGAAGCATTCACCACATCAATGACCTGAATGTGATCTACAAGGAATGCGATTATATCACCATTCACGTGCCGCTGATGGAATCCACAAGAAAGATGATCGGCGCGGATGAGATCGCCCAGATGAAAGAGGGCGTGGTTATCCTGAACTTCGCAAGAGATCTTCTGGTGGATGAGGAAGCTCTGGCGGAGGCCCTGAAAGAGGGAAAAGTGAAAAAATACGTGACAGACTTTGCCAACCCTCTTGTGACAAGTACCCCGAATACCCTGGTAACTCCTCATCTGGGAGCATCCACAGAGGAATCCGAGGACAACTGTGCTGTCATGGCTGTCAGACAGCTCATGGACTATCTGGAAAACGGAAATATCAAGAATTCCGTAAACTATCCGGATTGTGATACAGGGGCCTGTGTGGACGTGGGAAGAGTGACGATCAACCACAAAAATATTCCGAACATGATCAGCCAGTTCACAAAAGTGCTGGGTGATGCAGGCGTGAATATCTCCAACATGACCAACAAGAGTAAAGGCGACTTCGCCTATACCATGATCGACGTTTCCACACCGATTTCCGGAGACGTGGCAAAAGAACTGAAAAAGATTCATGGTGTTTACCGCGTGCGTATTGTGAAATGACTCTTTTAAAAGAATAGACGGATATGGGCCTGTCCTGAGACTGTGGTTTCAGGGCGGGCCCTTTTGTGGATATTCTGGAAATTATATATATTATCCTGTCGTTACCACTATGGAGATAAATAAACCAGGGTCGAAAAAAGCACCAGCGGGGAAAGAGTCAAGGCAATCCCCGTCTGGTGTTTTTTTAATACCTCTGTCAGTCATAAATCCGCCGGAAAGTGTGCAAATTATTGTGCCTATTTCATTGTATTTTAAGACTATATACGGTATAATTTTATTATGGCGTTATAAATAGGCATCAATATATTTGGGGTGTGAAAATGAGCAGAAAAATAAAAAAACCGAAAACATTCATACAGAAGAGAATCCGCAGTGCAAAGCGGATGAAATCTTTTTTTGGCGCGCTTGGCAGAAACCGCAGGCGTCTGGGAAAGGTATTCAATGGTGTCTGCAAAGTTGCTGCCCGCGTTATGGAGAAAAAACTATAAAGGAGATTTGATAATGGCGGTAGTTAAACCATTTTGTGCAGTGCGTCCCCAGGAGAGCCTGGCATCTAAAATTGCCGCACTGCCATATGATGTATATAACAGAAAAGAGGCGAAAGAGGAGACCGAAAAAAATCCATATTCCTTTCTGAAGATTGACCGTCCGGAGACACAGTTTCCGGATGATACGGATATGTACGCTCCTGAGGTGTACAAACAGGCCCGCAGGATATTCTGGAAGATGATGGAGGACGGGGACTTTCTGCAGGATGTGGACCCCAATTTTTATCTATATGAGCTTACCAGAAACGGGCATGTGCAGACAGGAATCGTGGCATGTGCGTCGATTGACGATTACTTAAACGGTGTCATCAAAAAACATGAGAACACCAGAGTGGAAAAAGAGCTGGACCGCATCCGCCATGTGGATGTGCTGGAGGCGCAGACAGGGCCTATTTTCCTGGCCTACCGTGCCAATGCGGATTTTAAGCATCTGATGGATGTGAAGAAAAAGGATTTTCCCATTTTCGACTTTGTATCAGAGGACGGCATCCGTCACAGAGGATGGATGATCTATGAGTCAGCCATGATCCACAAGATAGAGAAGACCTTTCAGGCCATGGACAGCATATATATCGCAGACGGCCATCACAGGGCGGCCTCAGCCATCAAAGCAGGTCTGAAGAGACGCCGGGAGAATCCCAATTATACGGGCAGGGAGCCCTTTAATTACTTTCTGTGTACCCTGTTTGCAGATGAGGAACTGGAAATCCTGGATTACAACCGTGTGGTAAAAGACTTAAACGGATATTCCGCGGAAGAGTTCCTGGAAAAAATAAAGGAGCGCTTTACCGTGTCCGAACCGGGAACAGAGGCAGTATCGCCCCGGGAAAAAGGCGAATTCGGTATGTATCTGGAGGACAGATGGTATAAACTTAAGATAAAGGAAGAATACCGGGCTACAGATGTGGTGGACGGACTGGATGTGGCATTGCTTCAGAATAACCTTCTGGAACCTGTGCTGGGGATCCGGGAGCCGGCAAAAGACCCCCGGATTGATTTTATCGGGGGAATCCGGGGACTGGGTGAGCTGGAAAAACGTGTGCAGACAGACTGTAAGGCAGCCTTTTCCATGTATCCCACTTCCATGGCAGAGCTTTTTGCGGTTGCGGACGCAGGAAAGCTGATGCCGCCGAAATCCACCTGGTTTGAGCCAAAGCTGAGAAGCGGGCTGTTTATTCACAGGATATAGACTATGACAGAGAATTTATTTGATAAAATTGACCGCTTAGAGGCAGGAGAGTCCCTGGACAGGGAGAGCTATATCGCGCTGATCGAAAAGCGGAATGAGGAACTTGCCGGATATCTGTTCGGCAAAGCAGCCGGGATGCGGGAGAAATATTACGGAAACCGCATTTATATCAGAGGGCTGATCGAGTTTACCAATTACTGCAGAAATGACTGTTATTACTGCGGAATCCGAAAAGGAAACCGAAAGGCAGAGCGTTACCGCCTGGGCAGGGAGGAAATCCTGGAGTGCTGCCGGAAAGGTTATGTTCTTGGGTTCAGAACTTTTGTGCTGCAGGGCGGAGAGGACCCTTGGTATACGGATGACAGGATCGCAGAGCTGGTCCGGGACATAAAAAAGGAGCACAGCGACTGCGCAGTGACGCTCTCCGTGGGGGAAAAGGAGAGAGAAGCTTATCAGAAGTTTTTTGATGCAGGGGCAGACAGATATCTGCTCAGGCATGAGACTGTATGCGAGGAACATTACCGCACGCTGCATCCCCCATCCATGTCTTATGCTCACAGACAGGAATGCCTGAGAAATCTAAAGGACATTGGATTTCAGACAGGATGCGGATTTATGGTAGGAACGCCGGGGCAGACGGCTGAGAACCTGGCTGATGAACTGCTGTTTTTGAAAGAATTCCAGCCTGCCATGGTGGGAATCGGGCCTTTCATCCCCCACAGGGACACTCCATTTGGAACAAAGGCCCCGGGGAGTGCAGAGCTTACGCTGTATCTTCTGGGACTGATCCGCCTGCTGCTTCCGAAAGTCCTGCTTCCGGCCACAACTGCCCTTGGAACCATTTCCGATGACGGGCGGGAGAGAGGCATACTGGCAGGAGCCAATGTGGTTATGCCGAATTTATCGGCTTCACTGGTACAGGGGAAATATGAACTGTACGACCATAAAATTTATACCGGCGCAGAAAATGCCGCCGAACTGGAACTTCTTCGCAGCCGAATGAAGAAAATCGGCTGTGAAGTGACTGTAGACCGGGGGGACACCAAAATGTACACCCGGTAAAGAGAAAAGGAGAGGGTAAAAATGAATTACAATCCGAAATCACTGAAAGCAGAGGAATTTATTTCCCATGAGGAAATCCAGGAGACACTTGCCTACGCTGAGGCAAATAAGCACAATGAAGCGCTTATTGACCAGATCCTTGAGAAGGCAAAGCTCAGAAAGGGACTCACCCACAGGGAGGCATCCGTACTGCTTGACTGCGACATCGAGGAGAAAAACCAGGAGATTTACAAACTGGCTGAACAGATTAAAAAGGATTTCTACGGAAACCGGATTGTTATGTTTGCGCCCCTTTATCTGTCCAATTACTGTATCAACGGCTGCGTGTACTGTCCTTATCACAGAAAAAACAAACACATAGCCAGAAAGAAACTGACGCAGGAAGAGATTGTAAAAGAGGTAACCGCTCTGCAGGATATGGGCCACAAGCGCCTTGCTCTGGAAGCCGGGGAGGACCCGGTCAACAATCCCATTGAATACATACTGGAGAGCATTAAGACCATATACAGCATCAAACATAAAAACGGCGCAATCCGCCGTGTCAATGTAAATATCGCGGCCACCACAGTGGAGGATTACAGGAAATTAAAAGACGCCGGCATCGGTACCTATATTCTGTTCCAGGAGACCTACCATAAGGAGAGCTACAAAAAACTGCATCCCACAGGACCGAAGAGCAATTATGATTACCACACAGAAGCCATGGACAGAGCCATGGAGGGCGGCATTGACGATGTGGGACTGGGTGTACTGTTCGGGCTGGAGATGTACCGCTATGAATTTGCCGGTCTTCTCATGCATGCGGAGCATCTGGAGGCGGTTCACGGAGTCGGCCCGCATACCATCAGCGTTCCGAGGGTAAAACACGCAGATGATATCGATCCGTCTGCTTTTGACAACGGTATTGATGATGATATTTTCGCGAAACTGGTTGCCTGCATCCGAATCGCAGTGCCTTACACCGGTATGATCATCTCCACAAGAGAGAGTAAGGAGTGCAGGGAGAGAGTGCTTCACCTTGGCATTTCCCAGATCAGCGGTGCTTCCAGGACAAGCGTGGGCGGCTACAGCGAACCGGAACCGGAGGATGAGAACTCCGAGCAGTTTGATGTGTCAGACAAGCGAACCCTGGATGAGGTGGTGCACTGGCTGATGGACATGAAATATATCCCCAGCTTCTGTACTGCATGTTACAGGGAAGGAAGAACCGGTGATCGTTTCATGAGCCTGTGCAAGACAGGACAGATTCAGAACTGCTGCCACCCCAATGCCCTGATGACCCTGAAAGAGTTCCTTATGGATTACGCAAGCCCTGAGACAAGAAAAATCGGAGAAGAGCTGATCCGGTCAGAACTTGTGAACATTCCAAGGGAAAGAACAAGAGAGATCGTGGTGGAACGCCTGGCAAAGATTGAGAACGGGGAGAGAGATTTCCGTTTCTGAGAGGAGGATATACATGAGCCTGAACGCAGCACCCTCTGCAAACAGGGTACATATCAGCTTTTTCGGGCGGCGCAACACCGGAAAGTCCAGTCTGCTCAACGCAGTCACAGGGCAGGAGATGGCAGTGGTATCGGATGTGAAGGGAACCACCACCGACCCGGTGCAGAAAGCCATGGAGCTTCTGCCCATAGGTCCTGTTTTGTTTATCGACACGCCGGGTATGGATGATGACCAGGAAGGCCTGGGCGCTCTCCGGGTAAAAAAGGCGGAGCAGGTGCTCCACAAAACAGACGTGGCAGTCCTGGTGGTGGAGGCGGGAAAAGAACTGGTCCCCATGGAACTACAGCTCATAGATCTCTTTGAAAAGAGAAAGCTGCCGTATCTTGTGGTATACAATAAAATGGATCTGCTGGCAGAGGAGAGAGAACCGAAGACAGACCATGAAATCTACGTGAGTGCCGGACAGGGTGTTCACATTACTGAACTGAAGGAAAAGCTGGGAAGCCTTGCAAAGGAAGGGCAGGAACGTCCTCTTGTAAAAGACCTGGTGTCACCGGGGGACTTTGTGCTCCTGGTGGTCCCCATTGATAAAGCGGCACCGAAAGGGAGGCTGATCCTGCCTCAGCAGCAGGTGATCAGAGAACTGCTGGATACAGGTGCAGTTCCCCTTGCCGTGCAGGATGACAGGGTGGAGGATGTACTTGGACGTCTGGGAGAAAAACCGCGGCTTGTCATTACAGACAGCCAGGTGTTCGGGAAGGTGGACAAAGCGGTTCCAGCTGATATCCCTCTTACTTCCTTTTCCATACTGTTCGCACGGTATAAAGGGATCCTGGACGGCGCGCTGGAGGGTGCCTATGCCCTTGACCGTCTGGAGGACGGGGACAAAGTGCTGATCAGCGAGGGCTGTACCCATCACCGGCAGTGCAATGATATCGGTACGGTGAAAATGCCCCGCTGGATTGAGGCGCATACCGGGAAAAAGCCTGACTTTGCATTTACCTCAGGAACCGGGTTTCCGGAGGATCTGACACCATATCGGCTGGTGGTACACTGCGGAGGCTGTATGCTCAATGAGCGGGAGATGCAGTGGCGCAGGAACCAGGCCGGCCTGCAGGGTGTGCCTATGACAAATTACGGTATAGCCATTGCGCATATGAACGGTATTTTGCAGCGGAGCCTGGAAATATTCCGGTGATCAGTAAATATGCGGGAGGGCAGTTTAATGGAGTATGTTCCAATTGATGAGACAAACCGGGAACGCGTCAATGAATTCATAGAGAGCCAATGGCTCACAACAGAGATGGTCATTCGCGGCAGAGTTGTGGATATGACCGGGACAGACGGCATTGTTGTCTGGGAAAAGGGAAACATTGTGGGCCTTCTCACATACCTGATCCGGGACGGTATCTGTGAGATCATATCCCTGGACAGCCGTCAGGAGGGCCGGGGGATCGGAAGAAACCTGATCGAAAAGGTAAAAGAGACAGCAGAAAAGAAAAAATGCAGAAGGCTTGTGGTGATCACCACAAATGACAACATTCAGGCCATCCGCTTTTACCAGCGCTGCGGATTTGATATGTCACATCTGTACCACAATGCCCTGAACCTTTCAAGAAAGCTGAAACCGGAGATTCCTCTGATTGGGGCAAATGGAATTTTGCTGATGCATGAGATTGAATTTGCGATGGATCTGCAGCCGGGAAGGAACAGATAAAGAATCCGGCAGCAGAAAGGAAGAAAGGGGAGGATAAAAATTGTTTGCAGATTACAGCAATAGCCTGGTGAATTTATCCTGCTCTGTATTAAAAAGATTCGGCGCAGAATACGGTCATAAGACTTTGCCCTGTGCGGATGAATGGATGGGAAAGGGATTCAGGAACGTTGTTGTGGTCCTGCTGGACGGCATGGGATGCGAGGCGATTGACTTCCATCTGAAAGAGGATGGATTCTTCAGAAGCCATTACAGATGCGGGATCTCCTCCGTCTTTCCGCCTACGACAACGGCTGCCACCACGACTATGGAGAGCGGTCTGACACCGGCAGAGCATGGATGGCTGGGATGGAGCCTGTATTTTGGCGAAATCCATAAAGTTGTGAATGCCTTTACCAATCAAGACCAATATGAAAGGTGCGCAGCGGAAGATTACCATGTTGCCAGCCGTTTTATCCCTTACACAAAGATATATGACAAGATAAACCGGGCGGGAGTCGGACATGGATACAGTGTGTCCCATTTCGGCACGAATAAAATAGAAACCCTGGATGAAATGTGTGAGGAGATACAGAGGCTATGCGGGCAGGAGGACGAAAAGTACATCTATGCCTATTGGGAGGAACCGGATAGCACCATGCATGACCAGGGATGCCACAGTGAATGTGTGACAAGGGAATTAGAGTATCTGGAAGGGAAAATCGCCCGGATGTCCGACAGACTGGAGGATACACTTCTGATCGTGACAGCAGACCATGGGCATATAGATCTGTCGCATTATATTCTCACAGACTATCCGGACATATTGGAAATGCTGAGGCTTCCCATATCTGTGGAGGCCAGGGCAGCGGCCTTCTATGTGAAGGAGGAATTCAGGGAAGAATTTCCCAAAAGATTCCGCAGACATTTCGGAGAGGAGTTTCTGCTTTTCTCCGCCAAGGAGATGCGGGAGAAGCAGATATTCGGTGATGGGACACCCCGTGAAAGGTTTCGTGAACTGGCCGGTGATTTTCTGGCTGTGGCAACTGCGGATAAGGGATTTGCCTGGTCCAGAAATCTACCCATGTTTCGTTCAAACCATGCGGGCATGACAGAACAGGAAATGATGGTACCGCTCATTGTAGTGGAAAAGCAATAATTTCTGATATAACAGGAAAAAGGACATGCTGATGACCCAAAAACGTTGTCAGCATGTCCTTTTTTTGCTGCTGTGAAACCTTTCCGGATCTCACAGCAGCCATTTTTATACAGCAGCTTTAATAGCTGTCATTGTGCAGCAGTTCGTGCTCTTTTCCTTTTAACAGGGTATCATACAGAGACATAACCAGCGGGTTCTCATCCGCCTTGCGGATACTGGTCACATTGTCTGCCTTGTAGAGGCCGTCTTTTCTGGCCGCTTTTGTGCGGTCTCCGGCTCTCGGCGGCTGTCCGCCTCCCATGATACATCCGCGGCGGCATGCCATGATCTCCACAATGTGGTAGTGGGCTTCGCCGCTCTTGATCTTCTCCATAACCTTCTGTGCATTGGCCAGGCCGCTGGCAACACATACATTCAGTGGAATACCTTTGTAGGTGACAGAGAATTCCTTGATGCCCTCTTCCCCGCGGGCACCTGTCTCAGCTACGGTATCCATGGTTGCCTTGTCGTGTTTGTCTGCAAAACGGCGGAGCATGGCTTCTGTCACACCGCCGGTTACGCCGAAGATAACACCAGCGCCGGAACCAAAGCCGAATGGCATGTCGCAGGCTTCCGGAATCAGAGTCGGGAACTCAATGCCGGAGTTTTTGATCATACGGATCAATTCTGTTGTTGTGATGACAATATCCGTGTTCTGCTCTCCGTGGGTAAAGCTGTTTGGACGGATGGCCTCCATTTTCTTGGCTGTACACGGCATGATGGACACAACAACGGTCTTCTTGCCCTGGTTTTTCTCATATCCCCTGTAGTATTCCTTGATGACTGCGGAGAACATTTCCTGAGGAGAACGGCAGGTAGAAAGATTGTCTTTGTATTCCGGATATTGGTCACAGAGGAATTTCACCCATGCCGGACAGCAGGAGGTGAAAAGAGGAAGCTTGGAACTGTCTCCCAGACGCTCCAGGAATTCCTTGGATTCTTCCATGATGGTTAAGTCCGCACTGAACGCGGTATCGTAAACTTCATCAAATCCCATGCGGTGCAGAACGGCTACCAGTTTGCCCATAACACTGTTTCCCTTGTCCAGGCCAAAGGCATCGCCGACTGCCACACGTACGGCAGGCGCTACCTGAGCCACAACTCTTGTATTCGGATCAGCAATCGCTTCCCATACTTCGTCCATATGGGTCTTGATGCTGATCGCGCCGGTAGGACAGTAAATACGGCACTGACCGCAGCTTACGCAGTCGGTCTCTGCCAGAGTCTTGTTAAAGGCCGGCATTGCCATGGCGTCTGTTCCGCGGAACGCAAAGCCTAAGACGCCCAGTCCCTGAATCTCGGAACAGGCGCGCACACAGTCGCCGCAGAGAATACATTTGTTGGGGTCCCTGACAATGGAGGGAGAGCTGGTATCCAGCGGACGGATTTCCCTTGTGTTCTGGAAACGCACATCCGTAATATTCATTCTGTGGGCCAGATCCTGCAGTACGCACTCACCGCTCTTTACACAGGTGGTACAGTCACGGCAGTGGGCGGAGAGCAGAAGCTCCACAATCAGTTTTCTGTATTTTTTGATCCTTCCGGAATTGGTATAGATGACCATTCCATCTCTGGGAACCTCTGAGCAGGAGGCAAAGGTACGTCCCCTGTCATCCTCCACAGTACAGAGCCGGCAGGCGCCGAAGGTGGAAACCTCAGAGTGATAGCAGAGTGTCGGAAGATTGATCCCGGCTTTCCGGATGACGGAAAGCACATTTTTTTCGTCGGTAAATTCAACTTTTCTACCGTCAATCGTCATAAATCCCATATTAAAACCCTCCTATGCTTCCACGTAAATGGCATCAAAGGCACAGTTGTCTTTGCAGGCACCGCACTTGATACACAATTCGTTGTCAATATTATAAGCTTGCTTACGCACACCGGTGATGGCACCAACCGGGCAGTTCTTGGCACATTTACCGCAGCCTTTACAGAACTCAGGATTGATGACAAAGCGGCGCATAGCAGTACAGCATTTGGCAGCGCATTTGTGGTCTAAAATGTGCTCCTCATACTCATTTCGGAAGGTCTTTAATGTGCTGATAACAGGAAGCGGAGCACTCTTTCCGAGTCCGCACAGAGCCATATTCTTAACCATGGCTGCCAGCTCTTCCAGGGTATCCAGATCCTCGATGACGCCTTTGCCGTCTACGATGCGTTCCAGGATCTCCAGCATACGTTTGGTTCCTTCACGGCAGGGAACACACTTTCCGCAGGATTCCCTCTGGGTAAAGCTCATGAAGAAACGGGCAACCTCTACCATACAGGTGTTCTCGTCCATGACAACCAGTCCGCCGGAACCCATGATGGCATCGTATTTTTTTACACTGTCAAAATCCAGACCTACATCCAGATGCTCCGCCGTAAGACATCCGCCGGAGGGACCGCCGATCTGTACGGCTTTGAATTCTCCGCCTCCCTTGATGCCGCCGCCGATATCATAGATCATCTCGCGCAGGGTAGTTCCCATGGGAACCTCAATGAGGCCTGTGTTCTCAATGGAGCCGGTGATGGAGAAGGTCTTCGTTCCGGGACTTCCCTCTGTTCCGATGGTGCGGAACCAGTCAGCACCCTTCATGACGATACCGGGCACATTGGCGAAGGTCTCCACATTGTTCAGGACTGTGGGTTTGGCCCAGAGTCCCTGGTCTACGGTTCTTGGCGGTTTAACACGGGGCATACCTCTGTCACCTTCGATGGAAGCGGTCAGGGCAGAACCTTCACCGCAGACGAATGCACCGGCACCGCGGTTGATATGCATATGGAAGCAGAAATCTGTTCCCAGAATGTTATCTCCGAGCAGGCCCTTTTCCTCAGCCTGTGCAATGGCGTGGGTGAGCCGCTCTACAGAGAGGGGGTATTCCGCACGTACATAGATATAACCGTCCTGTGCATTCACTGCATAGGCGGCTATGGTCATACCTTCGATCAGACGGTAGGGGTCACCTTCCATAACGCTTCCATCCATGAATGCGCCCGGGTCACCCTCGTCGCCGTTACAGACAACATAGTGTTCTTTTACATCTGTGTGGGCAGCTACCTGTTTCCATTTCTTTCCAGTGGGGAATCCGCCGCCGCCTCTTCCGCGCAGGCCGGATTTGTCCACTTCTTCGATGACATCTCTCGGGGACATGTCAAAGATGGCTTTTGACAGGGCATTGTAACCGCCGGAAGCTATGTATTCGTCCAGAGACTCCGCGTCGAAACGTCCGCAGTTTTCCAGAGTGATCCTGGTCTGCTTTGCAATGAAGGGGATGTCATCCGGTGTGGGGAAGGAGTCCTCGCCTTTTTTGTAGAACAGGCGTTCCACAGGTTCTTTGTTCAGGACTGTGCGTTTGAAGATCTCTTCACAGTCATCCATCTGAACCTTTACATATTGATAATGCAGGGGCTCGATTCTCATCAGGGGTCCCAGTTCGCAGATGCCCTGGCAGCCTGTCTTCACAACTCCGATGTGAGGAACATGGCCGTCAAATTCTACGGAAACACCGGGCATGTCTTTACAGAGTTCCTGCATTTTTTCGTAGATTTTCTGTGAGCCGGTAGCAACACAGCCGGTTCCGGCGCAGATCAGGATACGGCATTCATAAGAATCAATCTGTTTTTGTGCAGCCTCCTGCTCTCTTTTCAGAGCCTCTCTGTTTTCGATAATCATACGCTATCACCTCTCAATTCTGTGAGTAATTCCAATGCTTTTTCCGGCGTCATAGTCGGGTGTACTTCATTGTTCACGGTGAGTGTAGGAGCCAGCCCGCAGGCACCCAGGCAGGAAACGGTCTCCACAGTGAAAAGCATATCGTCTGTGGTATGTTTTTTCTTGCTCAGGCCCAGCTCTTTTTGAAGGGCTTCCAGAATGGGCATGGATTTGCGGACATGGCAGGCAGTTCCGTCACAGACTTTGATAATGTATTTTCCCTTGGGTTCAAAGGAAAAGTTTTCGTAAAATGTGGCAACACTGTAGGCTTTGGCCTCTTTTACCCCAATCTCTTTTGCCACGTAGGTCAGTAGTTCGCCTGGCAGATAACGGTATTCTGCCTGAATGTCCTGCATGATGGGAATCAGTGCACTTGGCTTGCGGCCGTAATGGCTGATGATTTCGTCCGTCTTCTGGTAGTAGCTCTTGTCAAGCATTCAGATACCTCCTTTAGATTTAATCATTCATGACAACAGTAAATTCACCGCAGGTGATTTCTGTTGCCTACAGTACACTTCCGCATGTGCTTTGGGTATTTTTGCACATATACCTGTTCCCCTAATTATATAATGCCGGGAGGAAATACACAATAAATATTTTGAAAAAAACATGAAAATATACAAATTGGTTAATGGTAATATCCGCGTCAGCGCATATTTTATATTTTGCAGCGGCAGGATGTTCGGATGATCCAAATACGGAATGTCTTTCAGGCTGCTCCGTCAGGGATTAAAAAGGATCATATGCAGTATTGCGGTCTCATTGCCGGTATTTTTATAGGAATGGACAGTATCGGCCCTAAATCGTATGCTTTCGCCCTTTTCGACCATAAATCTCTGGCTGTCAGCATGAATTTCGATTTTGCCCGAGAAGACAGTGATAAATTCAGTGGTTCCCTTTAAGTGCGGTTCGGATTCCCAATAACTCCCCTCGTCTAATTCCAGATAATAGACTGCAAATCTGCGGTTCTCGTTATCCGGGAAAAGGGAGTAGTTTTTTACTTTTCCGTCATCTTCAAGCAATGGCTGCACTTCGGATGTTTTTACGATCTCATATGGACTCTTTGGGCGAACGGTCAATGCGTCAAAGGGTACTTTCATTCCATTTGAAATTTTCCATAATGTAGAAAGCGTCGGGTTTCCGTCACCGCGTTCGATCTGCGCAAGCATACTCTTACTGACACCGCTTAATTTCGCAAGCTCTTCCATGCTTAATTTCTTTTCTTCACGCAATCGTTTAATATTTTTAGCAACTATTGTATTCATTGAATCCATGATATGGTTCTCCTCTCTTGACAATATAATGCACATGATGTATTATTATATCGTACCAGTGCGATATAATAACTGTTTTGTATCATTATACGATTTCAGCTTGGGCTTGTAAAGAGGAAAGGAGATATGTCTATGATTCTAAATCTTGAAGAAGAAGGTGAAATGTTCAAAGAATACAACAAAGGTGACTGCTCAAAATGCTGTGAGGTTCTTCTGCGGACATACGGTAGGAATGAGCAATAGAAAGGATGCATTATGTTCCGTTTATACGATTTTCTGATTTATTGTTTTATTACGGCTTACACACCGGGTGCCAACAATCTGCTTTCCATGAGTAATGCCATACGGCTGGGATTTCGCCGAAGCATTCGCTTTAACTTGGGCATACTGGCCGGATTTGCAGTCGTTATGTCTGTTTGCACCGTCTTCAGCGCAACACTCTATTCCTTTCTTCCTAAGGTCAAGATGGTCATGCAGATCCTGGGCGCTGCTTATATGCTGTACCTTGCATGGAAGGTCTGGAAGAGTTCTGCGGAGGTAAATACGGAAGGCGGGAAGGAGGCTGGTTTTATTTCCGGCATGGTACTGCAATTTATCAATCCTAAAATTTACATTTACGCAATCACGGCAATGTCGCTTTATATCCTGCCGGTTTATCATTCCGGCACGGCACTGGCCGGATTTACTGCCGTACTGTCTCTGATCGGTGCTTCCGGTTCTTTTATATGGGCGCTTTTCGGGGCGGCATTTTGTAAATTCTTCTCCAGACATACGAAGCTGGTAAACGCTGTTATGGCTCTTTTACTTATTTACTGCGCTGTTTCTTTGTTTCTTTGATCCTTTGTCCGTGGCCCCCATGAGCAAATATCCGTGAAGAGGAAGAGATGCGAAAAGGTTAAAACGGAGCGGCAAAATGCAGTGTGGCAGGGGCACCGGACGGAGGGAAAAGAGTGCGCCTGTTTTCATTGACAAAGAAGAACTGCCTGTGCTAGTATCAAACATAACCAGTTACCCTTTGGGCATTCCCAGGCGCCGGGAAGCCGCAGGATTTTTGAAAAGGTAACGAAATACGAATTGCAGTTGGAAAACCAGCAGTCAGAAAAGGAGAATTGACATGGCATTTTATTATGAGGAGCCGTCCAGAACATTTAGCGAATATCTTCTGATTCCGGGGTATTCGTCCACACATTGTGTGCCGTCCAAAGTGGATCTGAAAACACCTCTGGTGAAATACAAAAAAGGGGAGGAACCGGCACTGACTATCAACATTCCCATGGTCTCTGCGATCATGCAGTCTGTCTCAGATGACAATCTGGCCGTAGCCCTTGCCCAGGAGGGCGGTATTTCCTTTATCTACGGTTCCCAGCCGGTTGAAAAGCAGGCGGAGATGGTGGAAAAGGTAAAACGTTACCGTGCCGGTTTCGTGGTCAGTGACTCTAACGTGTCGCCGGAGATGACCCTTCAGGATGTGCTTCGTCTTACGGAACAGACGGGCCACTCTACCATAGCTGTCACGGAGGATGGTTCACCGGGGGGAAAGCTGCTCGGCATTGTCACCAATAAGGATTACCGGGTAAGCCGCATGAACCTGGACTTAAAGGTAAAAGAATTTATGACAAAACTGGACGACCTTGTATATGCAGACGAGGAGACGACTCTGAAGGAGGCCAATGATATCATCTGGGAGCACAAGATAAACTGTCTGCCTCTTGTGAATAAGAACCGGGAACTGGTGTATCTTGTTTTCAGGAAGGATTACGATACACATAAGAAAAATGAAAATGAACTGATCGACAGCCATAAGCGCTACATGGTAGGGGCAGGAATCAACACCAGGGATTACGAGACGCGTGTTCCGGCACTGATCGGGGCGGGAGCCGATATCCTGTGTATTGACAGCTCGGAAGGCTTTTCAGAGTGGCAGAAGATCACGATTGACTATATCAGGAAAAATTATGGAAATGATGTAAAGGTAGGTGCCGGAAATGTGGTGGATGCGGAAGGATTCCGCTTCCTGGCTGAGGCAGGGGCTGACTTTGTCAAGGTGGGAATCGGCGGCGGTGCTATCTGTATTACCCGCGAACAGAAAGGCATCGGCAGAGGACAGGCCACTGCATTGATTGAGGTGGCAAAGGCCAGGGATGCGTATTTTGAAGAGACGGGAATCTATATTCCCATCTGCTCTGACGGCGGAATCGTCCACGATTATCATATTACCCTGGCGCTGGCTATGGGTGCTGACTTTATTATGCTGGGAAGGTATTTTGCCAGATTTGACGAAAGCCCTACCAAGAAGGTTAATATCAACGGCAGCTATATGAAGGAATACTGGGGTGAGGGCAGCGCGCGGGCCAGAAACTGGCAGCGGTATGATATGGGAGGCGAGAAAAAACTTTCTTTTGAGGAAGGTGTGGATTCTCTGGTACCCTATGCAGGAAGTCTGAAGGATAATGTAAACCTGACTCTGAGCAAGGTCCGCTCTACTATGTGCAACTGCGGAGCACTCACCATTCCGGAGCTGCAGGAAAAAGCTAAGATCACGCTGGTTTCCGCTACAAGTATTGTTGAGGGCGGCGCACATGATGTGTTGCTGCGGGATCAGAGATAAATTTATGAGACAGATTCTGTAAAAGAGGGGGTTCTGATGACGGAACCTGCTTTTGCGGAATCTGTTTTTTTCTGGTATCGCGCGCCGTTTTCATCCAAGGTTTACTTTTTAACGCTTTAATGATAAAATGTAACAAAAGGAGGGTGTTTTATGTCTGACAAATTATATGAATTGATGGATTGGCCGGAAATAGAGGCTGTTGTATATTCTGAGGAAAGCGAACCGCGCCGTATTTTGGGACCGAGAGTGACAGAAGACGGTATTTTGATCCAGTGTTTTGTGCCGGGCGCTGTGCAGGCAAGAATTCTGCTCACAAAGGAAAAAGAGACTTACGATATGGTCATGGAGGATGAGGCAGGCTTTTTCGCTGTGCTGATTCCGGGAAATAAAATACCGAAATATAAAGTGGAAATCCAGGATGGGGAAGGAAACAAAAAACAGTTTTATGATCCCTATGCTTTTACATCTAAAATCAGCCTTGACGAGGAACAGCAGTTCTGTGCAGGCATCTGTTATGATATCTATGAAAAACTGGGCGCGCATACCATGACGATCAATGGTGTGTCCGGTGTGTATTTTGCAGTCTGGGCACCGAATGCGATTCGTGTTTCCGTGGTTGGTGATTTTAACCACTGGGATGGCAGGGCGCATCAGATGAACCGCCTGGCTGTGTCAGGGATTTTTGAGATATTTATACCCGGGATCAAACCGGGCGCCTTATATAAATATGAGATCAAGGCAAAAGGTTCCCTGGTATACTTAAAGGCAGATCCCTACGGAAACCAGGCGGAGCTGCGTCCGAAAACAGCCTCCATAGTAGCAGATCTGAACCATTACCGTTGGCAGGATGACCAGTGGTTAAAAGACAGGAAACGTGTCAATGACGAGAAGAAGCCCATGCTGGTCTATGAGATGCATCTCGGTTCCTGGATAAAACCTGAGGAAGAGGGAAAACTGTTCTGTAATTACCGGGATATCGCGCCAAAGCTTGCTGAGTATTTAAAGGATATGGGTTACACACATGTGGAGCTTATGCCGGTTATGGAACATCCCTTTGACGCCTCCTGGGGATATCAGGTGACAGGATATTATGCGCCTACCAGCAGATACGGCACCTGTGAGGATTTTATGTATTTCATGGATTATCTGCATCAGCAGGGCATCGGTGTGATCCTTGACTGGGTACCGGCACATTTTCCGAAAGATACCCCGGGACTTCCGAATTTTGACGGCACCTGTCTGTATGAGCATTTAGACCCGAGACAGGGTATGCATCCCCATTGGGGAACACTGATCTACAATTACGGAAGGCCGCAGGTTAGAAATTTCCTTATTTCCAATGCACTTTTCTGGGTAGAGAAATTCCATGCAGATGGTATCCGTATGGACGCGGTGGCTTCCATGCTGTATCTGGATTACGGAAAGAATGACGGTGAATGGGTTCCAAACATTTACGGCGGCAATGAGAATCTGGAAGCCATAGAATTTTTAAAACATTTGAATTCCATTTTTAAGAAGAGACATCCGGATGCACTTCTCATAGCAGAGGAATCCACGGCATGGCCTAAGATCACGGGCAGCATTGAGGATGACGGCCTGGGCTTTGATATGAAGTGGAATATGGGCTGGATGAATGACTTTATTGACTATATGAAAAAGGATCCGCTGTTCAGAGGCGGTGCCCACGATGAGCTTACATTCAGTATGGTGTATGCCTACAGTGAAAAGTTCCTTTTAAGTCTGTCACACGATGAGGTGGTGCATTTAAAAGGCTCCCTTCTTATGAAAATGCCGGGTGACAAGGAGCAGAAGTTCGCGAATCTCCGTGCTGCCTATGGATTTATGGCTGTTCATCCCGGCAAGAAGCTGTTGTTCATGGGACAGGAGTTTGCCCAGGAGAGAGAGTGGTCTGAGGAGAGAAGCCTTGACTGGGAGCTTCTGGAACAGCCGGATCATCAGCAGTTTAAAAATTATGTGAAGGCACTCTGGAACTTCTATAAGGAACAGCCGGCTCTGTATGAGATGGATTACGATACAGAGGGATTTGAGTGGATCAACCACATGGAATCCGAGAAAAATATGCTGACCTTTATCAGGAAGACGAAAAAGAAAGAGGAGCTGCTGGTGATCGTGTGCAATTTCTCACCTCTTTCGTACGAAAAATACCAGATGGGCGTTCCGTATCCGGGCAAATATAAAGAAATCTTCAACAGTGATGCCGCAGAATTCGGCGGAACCGGCGTGAGAAATGCCAGAGCAAAATCCTCCAAACGGGCAGAGCATGACGAGAGAAAGAATTCTATCGTTATTGATGTTGCGCCGTTGTCTGTACAGATATTCTCCTACATAAAAGAGGAGAAAAAGACGACAGCAAAGACCGGTGCAAAGAAAACCGTGAAGGAGACAACGTCTGCAAAATCTGCGGAAAAGGGTAAAACCAGGGCTGCCAGAGCAGAAAAGGCTGCTGAGAGCCGGGAAAATCCTGCAGTTTCAAAAGTCCGGGCAGAGTTAGAGCAGAAGATCGAAGAAGAGCGTAAAAAGGAGCTGGAGCAGCAGGCGCTGAGTATCGCGGCGGCGGCAGAGGCTGTCAAAGCGGATGCGGTATCCAAAAAGGAGACAGGAACAGGCGCCGAGGCGGAAAACACCGGGACGAATGCAAAGAGCAGTAAGGCTGAGGCAGGAAAGAACGACAAGGCGCTGACAGCAAAAGCCGGGGCTAAAAAAACAGCATCCAAGAAGACCGCAGGAACAAGAGCAAAAAAGGCGGCAGCCAAAACGGGAACAGAGAAGGCAGCCGGGGCTAAGGCTAAAAAAGCTGCAGCCGGGACAGCGGCTGAGAAAGTAGAAGTGAAAGCGGAAGCTGAAAAAACCATGGCAAAGCCGGAGAATGAGAAGATAGAGGCAAAGCCGGATGCTAAAAAGATAGAGGCAAAGCCAGACGCTAAAAAGATAGAGGCAAAGCCGGAAGCTGAAAAGATAGAGGCAAAGCCAGACGCTAAAAAGATAGCAGCAAAGCCGGAAGCTGAAAAAATAGAGGCAAAGCCAGACGCTAAAAAGATAGAGGCAAAGCCGGACGCGGAGAAGATAGAAGCGAGGCCGGAAGCTAAAAAGATAGAGGCAAAGCCGGACGCGGAGAAGATAGAAGCGAAGCCGGAAGCTAAAAAGATAGCGGCAAAGCCGGATGCAGAGAAGATAGAAGCGAAGCCGGAAGCTGAAAAGATAGAAGCAAAACCGGAAGCGGAGAAGATAGAAGCCAAGCCGGAAGCTGAAAAGATAACAGCAAAGCCAGAGGCCGAGAAAATAGCAGCAAAACCGGAAGCCGGAAAAACAGCTTCCAAAAAGGGAACAACGAGAAAGACGACCGGAAAAAAATAAGGATGAACTAAATGACAGGAATTTTGGCAAAAAGCATTAACCTAGAAAAAATCTGGAACCACATCAGTGCCCAGATTCCCGCTGTGGAAGCTTTCGCATGGAAAGTGATCCTGGCGATCGTCATCTATTTTATAGCCAGCAAGGTGATCGTCAAGATATGTGCCTTTATACGGGCAGCCATGAACAAAGCAGGTGCGGACACCGGCGTGATCCAGTTTTTGACTTCTTTTGTAAAAACGGCCCTGTATTTCCTGCTGATCGTAAGTATTGCGGTCCGTTTTGGAATCAAGGAATCCTCCATTGCGGCATTACTGGCATCCGGAGGTGTAGCGATTGGTCTGGCACTGCAGGGCGGTCTGTCAAACCTGGCAGGCGGAGTGATCATTATGCTTCTAAGGCCCTTTACAGTGGGAGACTACATTATAGAGAACACCAACAGCCAGGAAGGGACCGTGGTGAAAATTGATCTGTTTTATACCACACTCTCTACCGTGGACAACAGAAGGATTACCATACCAAACGGAAACATTACCAATTCCAGCATTGTGAATGTGACATCTCAGGACAAGCGGAAACTGGAGATCAAGGTGATGATCGGCTACCAGTCGGATCTGAAAAAGGCTAAAGGAATACTGGAAACGCTGCTCCATGCAGATCCTGCCATTATGTCGGAGCAGGAGATGCTGGTGTTTGTGGATGAACTGGCAGATGACGGTGTGATCCTGGGACTCCGGGCATGGGTGAAGACAGAAGACTACTGGCCTGCAAAATGGAGGCTGAACGAGGAGATTAAACTGACATTTGACGAGGAAGACATTGATATTCCATATCCGCAGCTTGATGTGCATATCAAGTCCGGATTGCCGGAAACTTTCGGCAGAGAGGAGCGCAGCCTATGAAACACAGAAAATTATGTCTTGCCATCCTGCTGGGCGCTGTCCTGATATTTGGCGCGGCCGGATGCAGCAATGCCAAGGATACAGACGCGAAAACCCAGACAGAGGCAAAAGAAGAGCAAAAGGACAGCGGCCAGGAAAACAAAGAAACCTCAGATAAGGAGTCAAAAAAAGAGGACACCAAGACAGATAAGAAAGAAAAAACGGAAGCAAAAGAGAATCCGGATGAGACAGCAAAGAAAGACACAGAAAAAGATGCGGATAAGAACAGTGCTGATACACAGGAACCTGAGGAGGAGAACACCCCGGTCCAGGCAGGCCAGGCTTTTATCTATGTTCCCGATGACAATGCAGAGGGCTGGAATGTCAATCAGGTAGAGATCGCGCAGGTGACAGCAGATGCCCTGATTGGCCAGCTTGTGGGCGCCGGCGTTCTGACGGACAGCATTACAGTCCAGAATTTTGAGGAGACAGAGGAGGAGGGGCAGTATGTCCTGAAACTGGATCTGTCCTCCAATTTTAAAGACAGTGTCCGTTCCATGGGGACTGCCGGAGAGATTCTTACCATTGGTGCAGTGGTCAATTCTTTTCTGGACACCTTTCAGGCGGAAGCAATCCAGATTACCGTGGACGGTGGTACACTGGAGACAGGCCACGAGGTTTATGAGGGCTATATGACACATATGGATTATCAGTAACTACAGGTGCAGCGCCGGGTATATTCCGGCTGCTGCATTTTCAGATTGGATGGGAGTGGTTGGCTATGAAAAAACTATTTGAACCATTACAGATAAAAAATGTGCAGATAAAAAACAGAATTTGTTTTCCGCCGGTGGTATGCTATGCCTGGGGCTCCCGGGACGGCTATGTGTCACCGGAAAATGTGGAACATTACAGAAATGTGGCAAAAGGACAGACCGGTCTGATCATACAGGAGGCTACCTGTGTGGATAAGAACGGAAAGCTTGCCGAAAATCAGCTGGGCATCTGGGAGGACGGCCAGATCCAGGGACTTTCCCGGATCGTGGACGCAGTACACGGGGAAGGATGCCCCATCTTTATCCAGATCCATCATGCCGGTGTCTCAGGTCTGGATGGGGAGCTTGCCTGTCCCAGTGACTACAGCTTCTATAAAGATGGGGTCAAAAAAACAGGAAAAGAACTGACAACCGAGGAAATACATAAGATTCAGCAGGAATTTACAGACGCGGCAGTCCGTGCCTGGAAAGCAGGCTATGACGGTGTGGAACTGCACGGATGCCATCAGTACCTGATGTGTGAATTTTTTAACCGCTGGGTGAACCGCAGGCAGGATGCATACGGGGAACACGGAGAACGGTTCGCAGTGGAAATCCTGCGGGCCATTAGGGAAAGGGTGCCGGAGGATTTTGTGGTGGGAATCCGTCTGGGCGGATTTGAGCCAAGGCTGGAGGACGGAATCCGGCATGCCAGGATACTGGAAAAGGAGGGCATAGATTTTATTGATGTGTCCTATGGCTTTTCCGGTGAAGATGACCCGAAAGCACCGGTAGATTTTCCATATGAAAAATGTATCTACGCGGCAGCGGAGATCAAGCGTGCCGTGTCCGTTCCTGTATTTGCGGTAAATGGTATCACAAGCCCACAGATGGCCCAGGACGTATTGGAGCGCACCGATGTGGATATGATCGACATTGCACGGGGAATCATTGTGAATTATAATTGGGCTAAAGATGCCAGAGAAGGCCGGGATACAGGGAAATGTCTGCACTGCAGGCGCTGTCTGTGGTGCGAGAATCCGGAAACCTGTGCCGGCAGAAAAGTCCTTAAGAAAAATCTGAGAAGAAAAAAGGAATTTATAGACAATTTATAATTTTTAAGAGTCAGGAAATATCTATTTGTCTGTCATCGTGCTATTATTAATATATCGTAAAAATGAGAGAGGATGATACCACATGAAGACGCAGGTATTGTATAAGAGCAGAACGGGCAACACGGAAAAGCTGGCAAAGGCCATATTTGCAGCAGTTCCGGGCTCGGATAAGGACATTGCCCGGCTGGACGGGCAGACAGACTATGATATGGCGGACATTTATTTTATCGGTTTCTGGACAGACAGAGGAAGCGCCAGCGTAGAAGTGCTGGATTATCTGGGCTCCCTGCAGGGAAAGAAGATCGCATTGTTCGGCACCTGCGGAATGGGAGAAAGCCCGGAGTATTTTAAGAAGATTGAGGAGAACATCCGGGTTTTCATAGAGGATGACAATGAATATCTGGGCGCATTTATCTGCCAGGGCAAGATGCCGATTCAGGTCAGGGAAAAATACAACCGTATGAGAAACGGGGATAATGACAGGCAGATTGACACCATGATACGGAATTTTGATATGGCCATGCTGCATCCTGATATGGATGATCTGGAGCATGCGGCACAGTTTGTGAGCAAAATATATGAATCATTAGAGAAGGATGGGAATTAAGAATCATGAAAGAAAAATTTGCAAGGTTTATGGCAGGACGCTACGGCACAGACAGGCTGAACCAGTTTATGCTGATCGTACTTCTGGTCTGTGCTGTCATCAATATGTTCATCAGAAATGGATATGTTTCCATGCTGCTGACTTCCTGGGAGATTCTGCTGATCGTTTTTATTTACATCAGAATGTTTTCAAGAAATCTCACGAAACGTTATGCTGAGAATCAGAAGTATCTGGCTGTGGAGAACAAGGTACGCCATTTTTTCGGACAGAAAAAGTATATCCAGCAGCAGAGAAAGGATTACCACATTTATTCCTGCCCAAACTGCAAGCAGAAGATTCGTATTCCGAAGGGAAAAGGCAAGGTAAGCGTGCGCTGTCCAAAATGTGGGACAGAATTTGTAAAAAATAGTTGAAATTTTCTCAAAATCGTGTATAATATCACTTGTGTGTGAAACACAAGCTGGAATAGCTCAGTCGGTAGAGCACTTCACTCGTAATGAAGGGGTCGTGAGTTCGAGTCTCATTTCCAGCTTTTCAGAATCCCGCAGATATGCAGGATTCTTTGTCTTTTCAGAGCTAAAAGCGCAAGGTCCTATAGCAGGACTTTACGCTTTCTTTGTTTTTCAGCGGGTTACACATTCGCCAATACTGCTCACAGCCAGCCGATATTTTTAATAACAGAGAATAAAATGGATAAAATACATCTGAATTGCCCGCCGGGAATTGACAACGCCGAACATTTGTGCCATTATATACCAGAGATAGTTTAACAAATAACAATGTTAAGATTAGAAAAGGATACTACATGAACGATATACGACACCTGCAAGAAACTCCCGCGGATTCTGCAGTGGCAGATGCGGGAAAAGAGACGTTACTGGAACTTAAGGGGATAAGCAAGAGCTTCGGGACCACAGACGTGCTCAAAGATATTGACCTTTCGATAGAAAGAGGAGAATTCATCACATTCTTAGGCGCTTCCGGCTGCGGAAAAACCACAACTCTGCGTATCATTGCCGGGCTGGAAATGCCGGACAAAGGCCAGGTGATTCTGGAAGGCCGGGATGTGACCATGCTGGAACCCCATCAGAGGGATGTGAATACAGTGTTTCAGAATTATGCCCTGTTTCCCCATATGAATGTGGAGGCAAACATCGGCTATGGCCTGAGAATCCGTAAGGTTCCCAAAAATGAAATCAGGGAAAAAGTAAAGAAAATGCTGGATCTGGTTCAGCTCTCCGGCTATGAAAAGCGTATGCCATCAGAACTGTCAGGCGGGCAGAAGCAGAGGGTTGCCATTGCCCGCTCCCTGATCAACAGCCCAAAACTCCTGCTTTTGGATGAGCCTCTGGGCGCCCTTGATCTGAAGCTCAGAAGGGCTATGCAGACAGAGCTGAAGCGGCTTCAGAAGAAGCTGGGTATTACCTTCCTGTACATAACACATGACCAGGAGGAGGCAATCAACATGTCAGACCGTATTGTGGTCATGCGTGACGGTCAGTTTGAACAGATCGGTACCCCGGATGAGATCTATAACCGCCCGAAGACCAGCTATGTGGCTGACTTTGTGGGCAATGCCAATATAATCTCCGGTGTTGTGGAGCATATAGGGGAGGAGCTTACGGATATCCGGGTGAACAACTGCCTTATCACAGCAGGGACGGCGGACGGCCTGAAAAAAGGCGGCAGGGCTGTGGTGGCTGTGAGAAGGGAAAATATCAAAGTCTGCCGCGAGTGTAAAAAAGGTCTTCCTGCAGTGATAACCGATAAATCCTTTAATGCAGGACAGCTCCACATGGCCTTTAAACTGGAGGACGGCAGGGAAGTGGTTGCCAGCCATTACGGCATAGATACAGATCTGACGGTGGACCAGAAGGTCTGTGTGGGATGGGAGCCGCAGCACGCTGTCTTCGTGGATCTGGAAGATACACAGGAGGCGTGAGGATGGAGAAAAAGAAAAGATCAGGACTGTTTCTGACGGTTGCACCCCTCTATATCTTCACCCTTGTCTTTGTGGCAGGACCGCTGCTCTATATGATAGCCCTGAGCTTTGCCACAAACAGTGACGGATGGGGGACCCTGTGGAAATTTACCCTGGAAAATTATAAGAAGATCGCAGATCCTGTTTACCTGAAGAGCTTTTCCCAGTCCTTCCAGCTTGCGTTTACCAGCACCATCTGTATCACGCTGCTGGGATATCCCTTTGGCTATTTTATGGCAAAACAGTCGGCAAAATGGAAGAAGAGGATCATGCTGCTGATCATGGTGCCTTTCTGGACCAGTTCCTTGATCCGTATGTACGGATGGATCATCCTGCTCCAGGCAAAAGGCGTGTTCAATACGCTGCTTGTGAAGCTGGGCATCATTGAGGAACCGCTGAAAATCCTCTACTCCTATCCTGCAGTTGTCATTGGCATGATTTACGCGCTGCTGCCTTTTATGGTGCTCTCCGTGTATTCCAGCGTGGAAAAAATGGACTGGTCTTTGGTGGAGGCTGCAAGAGATCTGGGGGCCAGCCGGGCCAAGGCATTTTTGACGATTACGCTGAAGCTGACGCTGCCCGGACTTTTGACGGGTGTGATCCTGTCCTTTGTGCCGTCCATGGGACTGTTTTTCATTGCGGATATTCTGGGCGGAAATAAAATCGTTCTGGTGGGCAGTGTGATCCAGGATCAGCTCACAAGAGGAAGCAACTGGCCCTTTGCGGCAGCGCTTGCTGTGGTACTTATGGTCCTGACTTCCATTATGATTTATCTGTACCGGAAAATTACCCACGTGAAAGATTTGGAGGGATTCTTTTGAGAAAAAAACATAAGCTGTCAGGCATTTATCTGGCCGTCCTGCTGCTCGTCATGTATCTCCCCATTGTGATGGTGGTGATATTTTCCTTTAATGAGTCCAAGCTCACAGCCAGCTTTACAGGATTTTCCCTGAAATGGTATGAAACACTCTGGCATGACAGAGATATTAAGGAAGCGCTGTTCAACAGCATACTTCTGGGCGTTATAAGCTGCGCCATCTCTGCAGTCATCGGAACTCTGGGTGCTGTGGGCATGGCCCGGGCGGATTATAAGACAAAAGGCATGATGGAGTATCTGTCCACAGTTCCCATCATGATACCCGAGATCATTCTGGGCATGGTATTTCTTGCCTTTTTCTCCTTATTAAACCTGCCTTTTGGTATGACAACCCTGGTAATTGCGCATACTACTTTTTGTATCCCCTATATATTTATGATGGTAAAGGCCAGGCTTGTGGGAATTGACCGGTCTTTGGAGGAGGCAGCCCGGGATTTGGGCGCATCCCAGATCAGGACGTTCTTTGACATAACGCTGCCGCTCATTATGCCGGCGGTTCTGTCCGGAAGTCTGCTGGCGTTTGCCATGTCTTTTGATGATGTGGTCATCAGTATTTTTGTAAACGGTCCAAGGCTCAATACGCTTCCGGTAAAGGTTTACACCCAGCTTAAGACAGGGGTGACACCGGAGATCAATGCGCTTTGTACCATAATTTTAACGGCCATCGTACTGGTTCTCGGCATTTCTTCCCTGGTGCAGAAACGGCAGGAACGCAGGCGGGGAGAACTTTCAGAAAGATGAGGTAGAAATATGAAGAAAAGATTAGCAGCCCTTACACTTTGTTTTGCAATGGCAGCCTCCATGCTTGCCGGATGTGGTGAAAAAGAGGAAGATGACAACAAAGAACTGGTACTCTACACCTGGGAGGGACTGTTCCCCCAGGAAGTGCTGGATGGCTTTGAGGAAGAGACAGGAATCAAGATCATCAGCTCCAACTTCGACACAAATGAAACCATGCTGGAAAAAATTCAGCAGACAGACGGAAAAGACTACGACATTGTTGTGGGCGATGATTATATCATTGAACAGATCGTGAAGAACGGTCTGGCAAAAAAACTGGACAAGACACAGATCAGCAATTTCGGCAATATCAATCCTCTGTATCAGAGCCAGTTTTATGATCCGGACAATGAATATACCGTTCCGCACGGGGCAGGTATCCCTCTGATCGTGTATGACCCTGCGCAGGTTGACTTTGAGATCAAGGGATATGAGGATTTGTGGAATCCAAAGCTTGAGGATAAGATCGCCATGATCGGCAGCTACCGGGCAGTCAATGGATTTGTGCTTCAGACTATGGGAAAATCCATGAATGAGGAAGATGTACAGGTCATCGAACAGGCAGGGGAAAAATTAAAAGAGCTGGCGCCGAATATCCGTATGATCCAGGACAGTGATACACAGAATGCACTGCTGAACGGAGAGGCCAGTGTTGCCTATTTGTATACTTCCCAGGTGACAGCAGCCCTGGCAGAGAATCCGGACCTGAAGGTGGTCTATCCGGAAGAGGGACTGGGCTTTGGCATTATGAACCTGTTTATTCCCAAAAACGCACCGGATGAACTGAACGCCTATAAATTCCTGAACTATATTCTGGAGCCGGAAAACGCGGCGAAATGTTTTGACGCTCTCGGATATTACTGTACTACAAATGCGGCGGATGATCTGGTAAATCCCAACTTGGTAGTGCCGGATTCCGTGAAAAAGGGCGAGATCGTACAGAATGTAAGCGCAGAAGCCAACGAGGCATATGAGAAAAACTGGACAGAATTCAAAGCTGCATGTGACTAAGGAAAAAGGAGGTACATACAATGCAGACAAAAGTGACAAGAGAACAAGCGCTGGAGCTTCTGAAAAAATACAACAAAGAGGAATTCCATATCCTGCACGCTCTGACCGTGGAAGGCGTTATGCGCTGGTATGCCCAGGAGATGGGATACGGCGATGAGGCAGAGTTCTGGGCAATGGCAGGCCTGCTTCACGATGTGGACTTTGAGCAGTATCCGGAGGAGCACTGCAAAAAAGCGCCGGAGCTTCTTTCTGAGATCGACGCGGAGGAGGAGCTGGTACACGCGGTTGTGAGCCACGGATACGGCCTCTGCTCTGACGTGGAGCCGGAGCACCTGATGGAGAAAATCATGTTTGCCTCCGATGAGCTTACAGGCCTTATCTGGGCAGCGGCAAAAATGCGTCCCTCCAAAAGTGTTATGGACATGGAAGTCTCCAGTGTCAAGAAAAAATTCAAGGACAAGAGATTTGCCGCAGGCTGTTCCAGAGATGTGATAAAGGACGGCGCCGAGATGCTGGGATGGGAACTGACGGAATTATTTGATAAGACGATCCAGGCTATGCGTTCCTGTGAGGCTTCTGCTGCCCGGGAATGCGGGGAACTGGCAGCACAGTGATATGAAGGATAAATACAGTATGAATGCGGGCAAAAGGGATGCGGAAGCATCCTTTTTGCCTGCTTACCATTATTCACCCTGGAAAGAGGGAAGGACAAAAGAGGAACAGGAGGCCCTGCTTCTTGCGGAAGAGATGGAGATCGCGGACGGTGTGGAGGAGATTGGAAACTATACCTTCTACGGCTGCGGGAGGCTCAGAAGCCTCTCCTTTACAGATTCCCTGAAACGCATAGGGGGAGGCTCCTTCACGGGATGCTCCGCCTTACGTGAGCTTCATGTGCTCATGGGGGAAGGGGCAAAAAGCTGCATAATGGATGTGGCGGCGGAGACCTTTCATGAAGTGTTTGTGACCATCACGTTCAGGGAGACAGGGGACCGGGCGAAGCTGGTGTTTCCGGAATATTATGAGGAGGGTGTGGAGAACACGCCTGCCAGGATCCTGGAGACACATTTTCACGGCTCAGGCTATCGCTACCGCCAGTGTTTTACAGAAAAGCGGGTGGATTATCACCGCTATGACAGTTTGTTTGAAGTGGCAAAGGTATATGAAAAGCCGGAAATCCTCATTCCCATGGCTATGGGGCGCCTGATGTATCCCCGGGAACTGGGGGAGGAGGCGGGGAACGCGTATGCCGCATATGTAAGGGAGCATCTGAAGGAGGCAGGCGCGTATTTTCTGAAACGCCGGGAATGGCACAGTGCTCTGTGTTATCTGGCAGAGTACGCGGTGCAGAGGGCTGAGGAGATGGAACTGCTGTTGGGTCTGGCATCCGGATGCGGGATGACGGAGGCCGTGAGCCTGCTGATGGAGGAGAAGAGAAAACGGTTTGGCAGGGCTGTAAAGTCCTTTGAATTTTAAGATGCGGCGGCACATGTGATAGTGCCGGACGTGGATCGAAACAATAATGGAGTAAAAAAATGGCACAGGAAATGGAAAAACGTATCAATGAAGTGTGTATCAGAATCCTGGCTTCGTCCAGAAGTGAGCTTTATCTGCACATGCGATTCCTGGATGTGGCCCTCTCCGCCTTTTCCTATGTACAAAATCCGGAGATGGGGACTCTGGGTACAGACGGTGTGGGACTTTATTATAACCCTTCTTATCTGGGGGGCCTTTACCGGCAGGGGCGTGTTTTTGTAAACAGGGCGTATCTGCACATGGTGTTTCACTGCATATTTGCCCATCCGTGGAAAGATGTACGCCTGAGAAAAAAGCGGGCATCCAGACTGGTTGAAGAGGAGACGGCGGATCTTTTGTGGGAGGTTTCCTGTGATATTGCCAGTGAAGCCATGATCGACAGTATCCCTCTGCACTGTGTGCGCCGCCCGGCCTCTGTATTGAGGCGGGAGACGTATGCATCGCTTGGAAAGAAGCGCAGGGTTTTGAACGCGGAGGGGGTTTTTGGCGCCCTTCTGGAGGATAAGCCGGATTTGGAACGGCTCCGGAGGCTGAAAGAGGAGTTCTATGTGGATGACCACAGCCTGTGGAGCGGGGGAAAGAGAAGGGCACCCAGTCAGCGCCCGAAAGAAAACTGGGATGACATCCGCGATAAGATGGAAACGGAGCTGCAGAGCTTCGGCCAGGACTCTGCAGTCGGAGCTTCGGAGGGAATCTTGGAACAGATCAAGGTGGAAAACAGGGATTCCTATGACTACCGCAGGTTCCTGCAGAAATTCGCGGTGCTGAAGGAGGAGCAGCAGATTGACCCGGATTCCTTTGACTATGGGTTCTACAGCTACGGACTTTCCCTGTACGGCAATATGCCTTTGATCGAGCCTCAGGAGAGCCGGGAGGTAAAGAAGGTGGAGGAGTTTGTCATAGCCATTGACACCTCCATGTCCTGTTCCGGTGAACTGGTGAAAGCTTTTTTGAAGGAGACCTATTCTATTCTGAGGGAGACAGAGAGCTTTTTCAGGAAGATCAATATCCATATCATCCAGTGCGATGAGGTGGTGCAAAGTGATGACAAGATCACGTCTCAGGAGGAGCTTAAGGCCTATATGGAACATCTGGAGCTTCTGGGCCAGGGAGGGACGGATTTCAGGCCTGTTTTCACCCGGGTGGAGGAGCTGCTGGCGAAAAGAGAATTTACAAGCCTGAAAGGGCTGTTATATTTTACCGACGGAAAAGGGATATTTCCGCAGAAAATGCCGCGGTACGAAACAGCATTCGTGCTGATGCAGAAAGAATATGAAGAGATAGATGTACCTGCCTGGGCCATAAAAATATATCTGGACCAGGAGGAAATGCAAGCATACAAAGAGGGAATTACAGATGAACATTAAACGAGCAAAACAGGAGATCAAGGACGCTATAGAGGCATATCTGATCAAGGACGCCTATGGAGAATACTGCATTCCTTCCATCCGGCAGCGCCCCATTCTGCTGATGGGCCCTCCGGGAATCGGAAAGACACAGATCATGGAGCAGATCGCCAGGGAATGTGAGATCAACCTGGTATCCTATACCATTACCCACCACACCAGGCAGAGTGCCGTGGGACTGCCTTTTATCAGGGAGAAGGAATACGGCGGGAAGTCCCATTCCGTGACAGAATATACCATGAGTGAGATCATATCCTCTGTGTATGACAGGATGGAGGAGACGAAGATAAAGGAGGGAATCCTTTTTATTGATGAGATCAACTGTGTGTCTGAGACGCTTGCGCCCACCATGCTGCAGTTTCTGCAGTGCAAGACCTTCGGCAATCAGTCTGTGCCCAAGGGCTGGATCATTGTAGCAGCAGGCAATCCTCCGGAGTACAATAAATCTGTCCGGGAGTTTGACGTGGTGACTCTTGACCGGATCCGCAGGATTGACGTGGAAGAAGATTTCGGCGTGTGGAAAGAGTATGCTTACAGTGCAGGCATCCATCCGGCTGTGATCTCCTATCTGGATATTCACAAAGATAATTTTTACCGCATGGAGACCAGTGTGGACGGGCGCATGTTCGCCACAGCCAGAGGATGGGAGGATCTGTCCCAGTTCCTCTATGCCTATGAAAAGCTGGGAAAAAGAGCGGACAGGGAAGTGGTGGGCCAGTATATCCAGCACGGGAAGGCGGCCAGGGATTTTGCCAACTATCTGGAACTCTTTGAAAAATACAGGACGGATTACCGGATCGAGGAGGTGCTGGCAGGCCATTTTGAAAAATTTGCGGTGGATAAACTGAAGCTGGCGTCCTTTGATGAAAAATTCAGTGTGGTGGGACTGCTTGTGGGGCATCTGGGTACCAGATTTTACGCGTACTATGAGATGGACCTGTATGTAACGACCCTCTATGAGAAGCTGAAGGGCTGGAAGCGGGAGATGGGGGAAGGCACATCGCCTTCCGCATCACTTGCGCTGCTTCTTGACCGGGAGCAGGCGGATTATGAGAGGAAAGAAAACGCGGGTCAGTTTACAGCTCCCGCGCGCCATGCGGCTGTGAAAACTATAGGATTTTTAAAAGCGCGGTTAAAAGAGGCTGAGGCCGGTGAGAGGGAGGGCCTGGTGCCGGAGGAGATATTTACCGGTGCGGCCGGTTATTTTGGGCAGGAATCCGCCAAACGGGAGAACATGGTCCTTGAGACCGGCGGTGCCCTGCAGAATGCTTTTGATTTTCTGGAGCTGGCGTTTGGGGACAGTCAGGAGATGGTGATCTTTATCACAGAACTGAACACAAATCCCTACAGCATTCAGTTTATCAGTGAAAACGGATGTGACAGCTATTATAAATACAACAAAAAACTTCTCTTTGAAGAGGAACAGAGGAACATTTTAAAAGAGCTGGATGACATTGAGAACGACTTATAAACACCTGGCGGGACAGTGAAGAGTGAACAATAACATCTTGTGCACAATTTTCTGTACCCTGTACCGCATGTATTGAGCAGAACAGAGGACAGGGCTATAATAAATAAAAGCAGATGAAGACGACAGGAGGAGAAAGATGCGTATCGCAGTGTGTGATGACGACGAGACTGCAGTATCTTTTTTAAGAGAACTGATAGAGACGTATCCGAAACAGAAACTCTGCGCGGACGGATACAGCAGCGGGGAGGACCTGCTTCGGTCGGGGCATGTGTATGACCTGATTTTTCTGGATATTGATATGAGGGGCATAGATGGAATCGAGACTGCACGGAGGATTCGCGTCCATGACAGGAAGGTGAAGATCGTATATGTGACCTCCTACAAGGAATATGCAGGACGGGCTTTTTCTGTCCATGCTTTTGGCTACCTGCTGAAGCCTGTGAAGCAGGAGAAGCTTTGGAAGCAGATCGAGGATGCCATGCTCTGGCAGGAGGAAGAGACGCCGGAGGTAAAGCAGGTGGAGTTTTCCACCGTGGAAGGGCTTGTGAGGCTTCCGGTGGATGCAATCTATTATTTTGAGTATCAGAACCGGCGTATTTTCATGAAGACAAAGGAAGTTACCCATGAGATGCGGGGGAAGATATCCGACATTGCCGGTAAGATGGGAGAGTATGGATTTTCCGTTCCCCATAAAAGCTTTGTGGTGAACCTGTACCATGTGAAGAACATCAAGGGGTACGAGATCCTCATGATGAACGGGGAGTGGATTCCTCTGTCCCAGAAGCAGGCAGTGCAGTTCAAGGAAAAACTCAGTCTTTATCTGGCGGATAAGATGGGATAGGAAGAAGGTGGTAACCGGGTGTTTGACTATATTCTGATGGCATTGGATCTGTCTGTGTTGGGATTTTTGTTTTACTGGTTCATGAACAGAACCGGGGAACGGCGTATGGATAAGGCATGGGTATATCCTGCATCGTTTGCGGCTTTTGCTGTTTTTTGTCTGCTGGTCCAGTATTCCCGGAGTGAATGGGTCGTTACCTTTTCCATTGTATTGATGGTATTTTTCATGGAAACCGTATTGTATCGGCCAAACGGGGTGTCTTATTTTTACTGTCTGGTATATTGTCTGGGATTTTTTCTCTGCCAGATCACAAGTGTCTTTGTAGTGCAGTGGATCTTTACGAACATGACTGCACTGACCCTTCTGCGCGTAGGCCTGGAGAGGGTAGACAATATGCAGTTGATCCTCTTGCTGGTAAAATGGTTCACGGAATTTTTCTGGACGTATTTTATTCTCGCGATCGTAAAAAAGGACGAGGAGGAGGAGAATCGTTTTTTTCTCTATAAGCGGCAGTATTTTTTCTTCCTGCTGCTTCCGCTGTTCTCCATTGTATTTATGGTATCTATTATCTGGATGAGTGCAGATTTCTTTGTGCTCAGGTATGGATTCGGTCCGGTGATCCTGAATATTATTCTGATATTTGCCATGAACCTGCTGCTCTTGTATCTTTTCAGGCAGACAGGGAAGGGCAGTCGGGCACTCAGGGAGGAAAAGCTCTATAAGCAGGAGTCAGAGCTGCTTTACCAGCACTACCAGACTCTGGAGGAGAGTTATCAGGCTTCCAGAAAGGCCATACATGATGCCAAGAACCACATGCAGGCAGTGGCACGTCTCTATGAGAGCGGGGAGACAGACAAGGCCAGGGCCTATGCGGAGGAGGTTTTCCATCTGCTGAACCAGACGGGCCATACCTGGTATACGGGCAACCGGATGCTGAATATCATATTGAATGAGAAGCTGGGGCAGGCATCCATGCGGGATGCAAGGCTGGAGCTGGATATCTGCGACGGATGCCTGGACAGAATCCGGGAGATCGATATCACCACCATATTCGCAAATCTTCTGGACAATGCGGCGGAGGCCATGGGGGAGGGGGAAAACAGATACTTTTCCCTGCAGATACAAAACATCCACTCCTTCCTTGTGATCAAAATGATAAATTCAAAAGGGAAGAAAAAGGAGCGGGCAGGACAGAAGCATCAGCGGCTGGGACTGCAGAATGTGCGGAGTGCCCTGGGTAAATATGGGGGTACCATGAAAATCTCCCAGACGGATGAGGAGTTCCAGGTGAGTATCATGATACCGGATGAGCAAAAGGAAATGTGAGGTGAAGAGGGATGGAGATATGGAGAAAGATTCGGAAGAGATGTTTTTTGCTGGGGGTCATATGCCTGATTGGGACATCTGCGGCGGGATGCGGAAATAAGCTTTCCGACAAATTTGACGAGGAGGAAGTCAAGGAAGCCGCTGAAACCATGATTAACCAGGTAAATTCCGGTGAATTGAAGGATGTGTATGAGAATACCTTTGCCCCTGTCATGCGCCAGGGAATCGAATATGAACAGCTTCAGGAGAATCTGGATTATGTCTTTGACAAGCTGGGTGAATTTGAATCCTATGAGAAGATAAGTGTGGTGGGAGGACAGGACAAGGATACGGAGACACCGTATGCGGTGGTGGTGCTTCTGGCCAAATATGAGGAGGGGAAGGCCCAGTATACAGTCACGTTTGATACGGGTATGAAATGTATTGGATTTTATGTGAAATAAGTAAAAGAGAGTCCGGCGGAATGTGTGCGCCGGACTCTCTTTCGTATCTGTTATTGTAACTATTCAGTTTATTTAAAGAACTGCTCTCCGTAGCCGTAATGCTCTACCACGTAGTCAATATCCTTGTCTCCGCGTCCGCTCAGATTTACGAGAATGGAGCCTTGTTTCATCTCTTTTGCTTTCCGCATGGCATAGGCAACCGCGTGGGCACTCTCAATGGCCGGAATGATGCCCTCTGTGCGGGACAGCTTGAAGAATGCGTCCATGGCCTCCTCATCGCTGACGGTGTCGTACTGCACTCTGCCCAGGTCGCGGAGGAATGCGTGCTCCGGTCCCACAGAAGGATAGTCCAGTCCGCTGGCAATGGAGTATACAGGAGCCGGCTCGCCTTTGTCGTCCTTCAGCATGATACTTTCAAATCCGTGCATAACACCTTTTTCCCCGTACTGCATGGATGCGGCGTGGTCTCCCATGCCGGTGCCTCTTCCGAGAGGTTCCACACCGACAATGTCCACCGGTTCATCCACGAAGGGAACGAACATGCCGATGGAGTTGCTGCCGCCGCCTACGCTTGCGCAGACTACATCGGGAAGCAGGCCGGTCATCTCTTTAAACTGGTCTTTGGCCTCCTCGCCTACGATGTACTGGAAGTCCCTGACCATGAGAGGGAAGGGATGGGGGCCCACCGCGGAGCCGATACAGTAGATGGAGTCCTTATAGTTCTTAGCATAGGATTCAAAAGCGGAATCCACGGCCTCTTTCAGGGTCTTGTTGCCGTGTGTGACGGGAACCACCTTGGCACCCAGGATCTTCATACGTGTCACATTGGGAGCCTGTTTGGCAATATCCACCTCACCCATGTGCACTTCACACTCTAATCCGAAGAAAGCCGCCGCTGTAGCGATGGCCACGCCGTGCTGTCCGGCACCTGTCTCTGCGATAAGACGTTTTTTGCCGATGAATTTTGCCAGCAGCCCTTCCCCCATACAGTGGTTCAGCTTGTGGGCTCCGGTGTGGTTCAGATCCTCTCTTTTCAGGTAGATTTGGCAGTTGCCGATGGTTCTTGACAGGCGCTCGCAGTGATAGACCGGTGTGGGTCTTCCCTGGAATTCCTTGCGGATGCGGCGCAGTTCACTGATGAACTGGGAGGAATGGCAGATGGTCTGGTATGCGTCTGCAATCTCCTCAAAGGCCGGAACCAGCTCTTCTGTCAGGTAGGCGCCGCCGTAAGGGCCGAAGCGTCCGTTTCTGTCCGGGTAATGTCTCAGATAAGTTCTGTAATCTACTTCCATGGTTGTTTTCTCCTTTATGTAAATGATATATTTTTATTCCTGCTCTCCGTGAAGGGCGTCCTTTGCCAGCTTGAAACCGTTCTGGGCGGCTTTTGTCAGCCACAGGTCGGCTTTCGCCTCGTCTTTTTCCACACCTTCGCCGTAGCGGTAGAGGATGGACAGATTGTACTGTGCGGCCGGGATGTTGGCGTTTGCCGCCTTTTCAAAGAGCTGGAATGCCCGCTCTGTGCTCTGCGGCACTGCCTGGCCGCTTAAAAAATAACCGCCCATGCAGCACATGGCCCGGTAGTCGCCCTGCTGTCCGGCTTTCTTATACCAGTCAAAGGCTTTGGAATAATCCTGTCTGGTCCCAATGCCTTCCTCATAACATCTGGCCAGATTATACTGGGCATTTTTACTGCCCGTCTCAGCCGCGCGTTTGATGTAGGAAAATGCTCTTGTTTCGTCTTTTTTTACGCCTTTTCCCTGGGCATAGAGAAATCCCAAGTGCAGCAGCGCGTCCACATGGTCTTTTTCGGCTGCTTTTTCATACCACTGGGCGGCCTGTGCGTAATCCGTCAGGGTGTGTATGCCGTTTTCATAGTAAAAGCCTACGGCATACTGCAGATCCTTCTGACCGTTTTCCGCCAGGATTTTCAGTTCTTCCAGGGTAAAATCCATATTTTTTGCGTCCATTGAAAATATCTCCATTTTTCTTTTGACAAATTTTGTAATATAGTGTACTGTTTTTGTAGGAATTAAACAGCTGCGCAGTCAGGTCTGCACATTTACTGTGCTGACCGTGTGATAGAATAGCGGCAGCATGTATTCGGCCCATCGCACAGCGATTTTTAATGGGCGAATACCCGTAACTTTTCAGCTGGCTGAATAGTTACGGAATTAAATCCACGGTTGAGCCATCCTTTGGCCCATTGCTGATATTATAACATAGGAACCGGGATTTATAAACATAAAAAGATGAAGATGACATCGGAGGAAATGAAAAATGCTGGAACTGAGGGATGTCTCCTTTAAAGTCGAAGAGGAGACAAAGGAGAAAGGGATTCTGGAGCGTGTAAGCTTTACTCTGGAAGATAACAAATTTATTGCCATCACAGGACCAAACGGCGGCGGAAAATCCACGCTGGCAAAGATCATTGCCGGTATTGAGAAGCCCACGGAGGGAAGGATCTACCTGGACGGTGAGGATATCACGGAACTGAACATTACGGAGAGGGCGAAAAAAGGCATCAGCTATGCCTTTCAGCAGCCGGTGCGTTTTAAAGGAGTGACCGTGCTTGACCTGATCCGGCTGGCATCCGGGGAAAACATTACCGTTGCCGGAGCCTGTCAGTATCTCTCTGAGGTGGGATTATGCGCAAAAGACTACATCAACCGTGAAGTCAACGCAAGCCTTTCCGGAGGGGAGATGAAGAGGATCGAGATCGCCACCGTTATGGCGAGGGGAACCAGGATGTCCGTATTTGATGAGCCTGAGGCCGGCATTGACCTGTGGAGCTTCCAGAACCTGATCCATGTGTTTGAAAATATGCACAGGGAGATTCACGGCTCCATTCTGATCATCTCACACCAGGAGAGGATCCTGAACATTGCAGATGAAATTCTGGTGATCGCAGACGGAAAACTGGTGAGCCGCGGAAGCAAAGAGGAAGTGCTTCCCGCTTTGTTGGAAGGTGTGGATGACTATTCCGGCTGCAAAATCTGGAAGGATGGGGGAGTAAAATAATGGACGCAATACAGAAACAATTACTGGAAGCAGTGGCCGGGCTGCATGAAATCCCGGTGGGCGCATACAACATCCGGGCGAACGGAAAAAGTGAAGGCAGAAACAGCACAGAGCATATCGAGATCACCACAAGAAAAGAGGGAGACGGAATCATCATCCGCATCAAGGACGGCACCAGGAAAGAGAGTGTCCATATCCCGGTGGTCATGAGCCAGGCAGGGCTTGAAGAGGTGGTCTACAATGACTTTTACGTGGGCGATGACTGTGATGTGACTATCATCGCAGGCTGCGGCATCCACAACGGCGGGGATGCATCAAGCCGCCATGACGGCATCCACAGCTTTTTCATCGGCAAAAATTCCAGAGTGAAATACGTGGAAAAACACTATGGCAGCGGGGACGGCAAAGGCGAGCGCATCATGAACCCGGAGACGATCATAGAGATCGGGGAGAACAGCGTCATGGAGATGGATACGGTGCAGATCAAAGGCGTAGATTCCACAAAGCGTATGACCAGGGCAAAATTAATGGAAGGCGCCAGCTTAAAAGTGATGGAGCGTCTCATGACACACGGAACCCAGGATGCGGAGAGCCGTTTCATTGTGGATATGGACGGGGAAAATTCAGGTGCCAATATCATATCACGTTCGGTGGCAAAGGATGATTCCCGTCAGCTCTTCCAGTCCGTGCTCAACGGAAACGCGGCCTGCAGCGGCCATACAGAATGTGACGCCATCATAGTGGGCAATGCCAAGATCAGCTCCATCCCGGAGATCACCGCGAACAGCTCCGATGCGGCGCTCATTCATGAGGCAGCCATTGGTAAGATCGCAGGGGAGCAGATCATCAAGCTCATGACCCTGGGCCTTACAGAGGAAGAGGCGGAAGCCCAGATCATCAACGGTTTCCTGAAGTAAAACGACATAACGCTACAGCGTCAGCCGGGCAGATACACGGGACAAAACCGTGTACAACTGTCCGGTTTTGTGCTATAGTTGGGATAGTAAGAGTTACAAGCCATTGGGGAACAAAAAACATATTTATAGGGAGAGGTTTTTATGATTTACAACAATGTACGCCATGAGTGCAATCTGTATAATTTTTTCTATGCACCGAGAGGAAACCGTAGAATGATGGAACTGGGAAAGAAGATTGCCCAGATGTATCTGAACCCGTTTGATCGTATTATCGGTATCATCGGTGCCAAGGACTCCGGAAAAAGCATGATGATCAAGGGTATGTTTCCGGGGATTCAGGTAGTGGACGGGGATGACGAGTATGATATCACCAACATGCCCCTGCTGAACGCGGAGGATGTGGGATTCTATACCCCCAGGACCTTCCACGTGGATGCCAGAGCCGCGAGAAAATATGTGGATCTGGAGACCATCGCGGAGGCCATCATACGGGTGACTTCCCAGCACAAGAGAGTGATCGTGGAGCATTTTGAGATTCTGTATCCTGTGCTGAAAAGGAATGCGGATCTGATGGTCGGCATCGGTGAGGAGGTCATTGTGACTCGTCCTTCCCTGTTCGGACCGCTGCCCCAGAATATAGCTGATATTGTGTTCAAATCCCTGATCTACAGGAAGATGGCGCACAGCGCGGAGGATTTATTCGGCTATGTGGTCAGGGACATTGAGCGTCCAAGCTATGTCCGCGCGGACATCCGCCATGGATTTATGCTGGATTATTCCGAAAAGCCGGTGAATTTTGATCTGGTGGAGATCGAAAAGAAGATGAAAGAGCTTATCGCACAGGATCTGCCCATCACATATTATGATGAGGAGCATGTGAAATTCGGGGATGATATCATTTCCTGTACCGGACCTCTGATGCATGTGAGCAGTACGGGAAAGATAGAAGGATTCTCCCTGGTAAAAGAATTCTTCTATGATTCCAAGTTCGGCTACTATATTGTGGCCGGTACTGTGGGACATAAGGAAGAGGAAGACAGCGACAAGCTGAATACCATTGATATACAGACTGAAGTATAGAATCAGGACCAAAAGGCTGTCCGAAACCGGAAGACGGGGACGGACAGCCTTTTTTTGTTGACATTTTTATAGATAAGGTGTATTATGATGATATCAAAAAGATATCAAATTAATTACTGCCGCGTGCGGCCTTTCAAAGAGGAGGAAGTATAATGGAAGAAAAAGACGGAACCAGTCCAATGAACAAGAACGTGGAGGAAAGGATCCTGCATCCGAAGTCAGGTATGGCGATGCTGTTTCTGCTGATCCTGGGCATTGTGGGAAGTATTGTGCTGATGATACTCTCAGGGGCAGTGATCTCTGAGATCAGCAGTGTGCTGTCCGGTTTCTGCGTAACAGTCGGTATCCTGATCCTCTGCACAGCCAGTGTATGTCTGGCAGGCTTAAAGGTCATCAACCCCAATGAAGCGCTTGTGCTGGCTTTGTTCGGAAAATATTACGGAACCCTGAATCAGAATGGCTTTTACTGGGTCAATCCCTTTGTGACAGGAATCAATCCCACAGTGCGTGCAGCAGGAAGCGCCGGCTCCACGGTCCTGAAGGGCATGGGCATTGAAGCGGAACAGAAAAACACAGAGACAAAGTCCAATAAAAAGGTTTCCCTGAAGACCATGACCCTGGACAACAAAAAGCAGAAGGTAAACGATGAACTGGGAAATCCCATTGAGATCGGAACGGTGGTCATATGGAAAGTGGAAAATGCCACAAAAGCGGTATTCAATGTGGAGAATTACAAGGACTATCTGTCCATCCAGTGTGATGCCATCACAAGAAACGCCGCCAGAAGATACCCCTATGACACAAGCGAGGGCGGAGATGAGCGTTCCCTTCGCGGAAGCAGCCAGGAGGTAGCCAGCATCATGCAGCAGGAACTGCAGGAGAAGGTGGAGGACGCGGGGATCAAGATTCTGGAAATGCGTATCACCCATCTGGCATACGCGCCGGAGATTGCATCTGCCATGCTGCAGAGACAGCAGGCTGCTGCCATCATAGATGCCCGTCAGAAAATCGTGGAAGGCGCTGTCAGCATGGTGGAGATGGCCCTGCAGAAATTAAACGATAAAGATATCGTGGAACTGGATGAGGAGCGGAAGGCAGCCATGGTCAGCAACCTGCTGGTTGTCCTCTGCGGCAACAAGGATGCCCAGCCCATCGTCAACAGCGGTTCCCTGTATTAGTCAGGAGTGAAGGCCTTCATGGAAAACAAACCGAAGGAAAAACAAAAAAAGCAGGTCCCCCTGCGGCTCTCCGCGTCTCTGTACAACGATCTGGCACAGTGGGCGGAAGATGATTTCCGCTCTGTCAATGGGCAGATCGAGTATCTGCTGACGGAATGTGTGAAGCATCGGAAGAAGACAAGGAAGAATTCCACGGAGGAATCTGAATCAGAATGAAAGAAAATCCAGGCAGCGGCCGGCAGTTGGACCGTACACGCCTGGATTTTTTACATTTTTCAGAAGTGTTTTCTGTATTTTTTCTCAGCCACATTGATCAGACTGTATAAAACAGCAGCGATGATGCATAGAATAACAATGCTCATGATCATGGTATCCAGCTTGAAGACCTGACTGGAATAGATGATCAGGTATCCAAGGCCGCGTTTGCTGCCGATCATCTCTCCGATGACGACACCGATCAGACACAGGCCGATGTTGACCTTCATAATGCTTAAAATAAGCGGAACGGAGGAGGGCAGAACCACTTTAAAAAGGGCATCCTTTTTCGTGCCCCTCAGAGTGGAAATCAGTTTCAGTTTATCCGGGTCCGTGCCGCAGAAACCTGTGTAAAGATTCAGGATAGCCCCGAAAATAGCCACAGAAAGACCGGCAACGATGATGGTCTTGATATTGCTGCCCAGCCACACGATCAAAAGCGGTGCCAGGGCTGATTTCGGCAGACTGTTTAAGACTACCAGGTACGGCTCTAAAATAGAGGAGAGCTTAGGGAAGCACCACAGAAGCACCGCGATGGCAACACCGAACACGGTCACCAGGGCGAAGCTGGCAATGGTTTCCCAGAGCGTTACGCCTGTGTGTACGGCAAGGGTTCCGTCCAGTATCATGTGATACATGGCCATAACCACCTGGGAAGGGCTGGAAAAGATAAAGGAGTCGATGAGCCCCAGCCTTGCGCTGCCCTCCCAGAGCGCCAGAAAGACCAGAAATATAAGGATGCGGATCAGCCTCACTATCTGGGAATCACGCCTTAACTTCTGCAGATAGTTCTTTTGTCCTCTGGACATAGAAGTTATTTCAGCCATTATGGTTTAGCTCCTTCCATATTTCATTAAAATAATTCTTGAACTCAGGAGCGCTTCTGGAGGTAAAAGGCGTGCGGTTGTCAATGGTGAGCACAATGGGGATGATCTTTTTGATCGCTGCCGGGCGTTTTCCGAGGATGATGACCCGGTCTGCCATACTGATGGCCTCCGAGATATCATGGGTTACCAGTATGGCGGTCTTTTCCTCCCGTTTGATGATCTTGCCAATGTCATCCCCCACGGAGAGGCGTGTCTGATAATCTAAAGCTGAAAAAGGTTCGTCTAAAAGCAGCAGATCCGGCTCCAGAGCCAGGGTGCGGATGAGGGCGGCGCGCTGCCGCATACCGCCGGAAAGCTGGGAGGGACGTGATTCCCTGAATTTATCCAGGCCGTAATCGGCCAGAAGATGATTGACCTTATCTCTGGCATTGGGTGAATTTTTCTTCTGGATCTCCAGGCCCAGCAGTACATTGCTGTAGATGGTGCGCCATTCAAAGAGGTGGTCCTTCTGCAGCATATATCCGATGTTTGTCACCGATTCGCTGAGTGGTTTCCCGTTTAAAAGAATTTCTCCTTCTTCCGGGGTGAGCAGACCGCAGAGCATATCCAGCAGAGTGGATTTTCCGCAGCCCGAAGGGCCGACGATTGCCAGGAATTCTCCTTTTTCCACGGAAAAAGATATATGGGACAGAGCGGGTGTTTCACCGGATTTTGTATGATAGGCATAACTGACATCTTTTACTTCTAAAAGAGGTGTATCCATAAGTTGTCATTCCTTTCTTTTTTCCATCGTCAGGCAGGTGTGAGACTGTCTGTTTTTTGGGTTGGTATACAGTATCATATGATGAAAAGCCGGGGGTTGACATATGGGAAAGGGAGGCACTTGTGTTTTTCTTTGATTATTGATAAAATAAGTACGGATTGGGAAACCTATCCGGTAACGGAAACTTTGTTTGACAAGAACAGGAGGCAGAACTATGAGAATTTTATTTTTTGACACCAAGAACTACGACAGGGCATCCTTTGATAAACAACTGGAACATTATCCGGGAATAGAGATCGACTATCTGAAAACAGACCTGGCACCCAAGACGGCGCCGCTTGCAAAAGGCTTTGACGCTGTGTGCGCCTTTGTAAGCTCCGACGTGGGGGCAGAGACCATGACAGCCCTTCATGAAGCAGGCGTCAGGCTGGTGCTTATGCGCTGCGCAGGCTTCAACAATGTGGATCTGGATAAGGCAGCCATGTACGGCATCCGTGTTATGCGCGTGCCGGGCTATTCACCTGAGGCGGTGGCGGAGCATGCCATGGCTTTGGCCCTCACCGCAAACCGCAGGATCCATAAGGCTTATGTAAAAGTGCGGGAAAATGATTTCAGCCTCAGCGGACTTATGGGATTTAATTTCTACCAGAAGACAGCGGGGATTGTGGGAACCGGTAAGATCGGCGCAGCCATGGCAAGAATCTGCCGCGGCTTTGGCATGAAGGTCATTGCCTATGATGTGTACCAGAATCCTGACCTGGATTTTGCGGAGTATGTCTCTTTCGATGAACTGCTTGAGAGAAGTGACCTGATCTCCCTGCACTGCCCTTTAATGGACAGCACCTACCATCTGATCAACAGGGATACCATAGCAAAGATGAAGGACGGCGTGGTCCTGGTCAACACATCAAGAGGCGGCCTGGTAAAGACAGAGGATCTGATCGAGGGAATCCGCGCCCGCAAGTTCTTTGGGGTGGGCCTTGATGTATATGAGGAGGAGACCAAGAATGTGTTTGAGGACCGATCCGATGAAATCCTGGAGCATTCCACGACGGCAAGGCTTCTGTCCTTCCCAAATGTAATGATCACTTCCCATCAGGGATTTTTTACCCAGGAGGCTCTGGCTGCTATCTCCCGGACTACGCTGGACAATGCGGTGGCCTTTGAAAAGGGCGAGACAAACAGCAATGAAGTATTAAAAAGGGAATCTTAAAATGAACCGGAACAGAAATTACCAAAGAGAACTGGAAAAGATACTGGAGCAGATACAAGGGGAAGAAAAAGTCCCCACCCTGTTCCTGCACAGCTGCTGCGCACCCTGCAGCAGCTATGTGCTGGAATACCTGTCCCAGTATTTTGAGATCACAGATTTTTTCTACAATCCCAATATTTCTCCCAGGGAGGAGTATGAGAAGCGGGAGGAGGAGCTTGAGCGGCTCATAGCGTCCATGCCTTTTGTACATAAGCCGAAATTTTTAAAAGGGGTGTACTGCCCTGAGAAGTTTTTTGAGATGGCAAGAGGGATGGAGGACATCCCGGAGGGCGGGGAGCGCTGCTTTGCCTGCTATGAGATGCGTATGGAGGAGGCGGCAAGGCTGGCGGCAGAGGGCGGTTATGATTATTTTACCACGACCCTGTCAATAAGTCCTCTGAAAAATGCGGCAAAGATCAATGAGATCGGCGAAAAGCTGGAAGAAAAATATCATGTCCGCCATCTGCCCTCGGATTTCAAGAAGAAAAACGGGTATAAGCGCTCCACAGAGCTTTCACGGGAGTATGGCCTGTACCGGCAGGATTTCTGCGGCTGTGTATTTTCCAAAAGGGAGAAAAATCTTGCACGGCCAGACAGATAATGATAAACTGTTACCCATAAGCCGGATAGGGATATGCGGCTTATGGCATAGGAAAAATTCAATGAAAAAGTGAGGTACGAAAAGATGGCTCAGTTATGGGGCGGACGTTTCACAAAGGAAACGGACCAGCTGGTATATAATTTCAACGCGTCATTGAGCTTTGACAACAAGCTCTACAAACAGGATATCACAGGAAGCATGGCACATGCTTCTATGCTTGCAAAGCAGGGCATAATCACAGAGGAGGAGAAGGAGACGATCCTGGCAGGATTGAAGGGCATTCTGACAGATATAGAGAGCGGAGCGCTTGCCTTTTCCCCTGAATATGAGGACATCCATAGCTTTGTGGAGGCTAACTTGATTGACCGCTGCGGGGATGTGGGCAAGAAACTGCACACAGGCAGAAGCCGCAATGACCAGGTAGCTCTTGATATGAAAATGTACGTAAGGGATGAGATCGGGGAGATCGATATCCTTTTAAAAGAACTGCTGGAATCCATTTACAGGATCATGGATGAAAATGTACATACTTACATGCCCGGATTCACGCACCTGCAGAAGGCGCAGCCGGTGACACTGGCACATCACTTCGGCGCGTATTTTGAGATGTTCAAACGTGACAGAAGCCGTATGGCAGACACGAGTAAGCGTCTGAACCTCTGTCCTTTAGGCAGCGGAGCACTGGCGGGAACCACATATCCTCTTGACCGGGAATTTACGGCAGAGGCACTGGGATTTGACGGGCCTACCTTGAACAGTATGGATTCTGTGGCGGACAGGGATTATCTGATCGAGCTTCTGTCAGGCCTTTCCACCATAATGATGCATCTGAGCCGTTTCTGTGAGGAGATCATTCTCTGGAATTCCAATGAGTACCGTTTTGTGGAGATCGATGACGGCTACAGCACAGGCAGCAGCATTATGCCCCAGAAGAAAAATCCGGATATTGCGGAGCTGGTGCGCGGAAAGACAGGACGTGTCTACGGCGCCCTCATGTCCATTCTGACGACCATGAAAGGCATTCCTCTGGCGTATAATAAAGATATGCAGGAGGATAAGGAGTTTACCTTTGATGCCATTGACACGGTAAAGGGCTGTATCGCTCTGTTTAACGGTATGATCGCCACCATGTCCTTCAATAGAGAAAATATGGAAAAGAGCGCCAAGAACGGCTTTACCAACGCCACAGACGCGGCAGACTATCTGGTGAACAACGGTGTGCCCTTTCGGGACGCACACGGCATTGTGGGACGTCTGGTGCTTGCCTGCATAGAGAAAAACATCTCTCTGGACGAGATGAGCCTGGAAGAATATCAGGAGATCAGCCCTGTATTCAAGGAGGATATCTATGAGGCCATCAGCATGAAAAACTGCGTGGAGAAGAGAAATACCATCGGTGCTCCCGGCGAGGCAGCCATGAAGCAGGTTTTGGTACTGCACAAAAAATATCTGGAAGAAAACTAAAAAATACTTGCTTTTTTCCCGGATTTGTTATAGTATTGTTTAGGAAAAACAAATGTGCGCACAGGGAAAACAAAAGTGGGCACAGAATACATAGACGAGGAGAATTGCCGTATGAGTGAGAAATTAAGAGTTGGTATATTAGGTGCAACAGGAATGGTAGGCCAGAGATTCATATCTCTGCTTGAGAACCATCCCTGGTTTGAGGTGGTTACTGTGGCAGCCAGCGCAAGAAGCGCAGGCAAGACATATGAGGAAGCCGTGGGCGGACGCTGGAAAATGGACACTCCCATGCCGGAGGCTGTGAAAAAGCTGGAAGTCATGAATGTATCTGAGGTAGAGAAAGTGGCATCCACTGTTGACTTTGTATTCTCTGCCGTGGATATGAGCAAAGAGGAGATCAAAGCCATTGAAGAAGATTACGCTAAGACAGAGACACCGGTTGTGTCCAACAACAGCGCACACCGCTGGACTCCGGATGTACCTATGGTAGTGCCGGAAATCAATCCGGAGCACTTTGATGTGATCGAATTCCAGAAAAAACGTCTGGGAACCACAAGAGGCTTCATCGCCGTAAAACCCAACTGTTCCATTCAGAGCTACGCACCGGTGCTCACAGCATGGAGAGAGTTTGAGCCATACGAGGTAGTGGCAACCACTTATCAGGCAATCTCCGGAGCAGGCAAGACCTTCAAAGACTGGCCGGAAATGGTAGGCAATGTAATCCCCTTCATCGGCGGAGAGGAAGAAAAAAGCGAGCAGGAACCCCTTCGTCTCTGGGGTGAGATCAAAGACGGCGTGATCGAAAAGGCAGCAGAACCTGTCATCACCACACAGTGCGTGCGTGTTCCGGTACTGAACGGACATACAGCAGCCGTATTTGTAAAGTTCAGAAAGAATCCGACCAAAGAACAGCTCATCGAAAAAATGGTGAACTTCAAGGGCATTCCCCAGGAATTAGACCTGCCAAGCGCTCCGAAGCAGTTCATCCGTTATATGGAAGAAGACAATCGTCCGCAGGTTACCCTGGATGTTGATTATGAAAAGGGAATGGGCGTGACAGTGGGACGTCTGAGAGAGGACAGTGTATATGATTACAAGTTCATCGGCCTTTCCCATAACACCGTGCGCGGCGCTGCCGGCGGTGCTGTCCTTTGCGCAGAGACACTGAAAGCCAAAGGATTTATCACAAAAAAATAAAACTTAAAGTCAGACCGGGGAGCTCCCTCCGGTCTGATTGCATGGAAGAGGAGCTTTTATGAGTAAATCTTTATTTATCGCAGAAAAGCCCAGCGTGGCACAGGAATTTGCCAAGGCTCTCAAGGTCCAGACATCCCGGCATGACGGGTATCTGGAATCTGAGAATACCATTGTCACCTGGTGTGTAGGCCATCTGGTCACCATGAGCTACCCGGAAAAATACGACATAAAATTTAAGAAATGGAGTCTGGAGACCCTGCCTTTTCTGCCTGAAGAATTCAAATACGAGGTCATACCGTCCGTATCCAAACAGTTTCAGATCGTGAGCGGACTTTTAAACCGGGAAGATGTTTCCACCATCTATGTCTGTACCGACTCCGGACGGGAGGGAGAGTATATCTACCGCCTAGTCGCCATGATGGCAGGGGTGAAAGACAAGGAACAGAAGAGAGTGTGGATCGATTCCCAGACAGAGGAAGAGATATTGAGGGGAATCCGGGAGGCAAAGGATATCACTGCCTATGACAATTTATCCGCGTCCGCGTATCTGCGGGCCAAGGAAGATTATCTCATGGGTATTAATTTCTCCCGGCTTCTTTCTTTAAAATATGGAAATGCAGTGTCCAATTACCTGGGCAGCAAATACCAGGCCATATCCGTGGGCCGTGTCATGACCTGCGTGCTGGGCATGGTGGTGCGCAGGGAGCGGGAGATCCGGGAATTTGTAAAAACCCCGTTTTACCGTGTACTGGGCAGCTTCTCGGCAGGCGGACACCCCTTTGACGGGGAGTGGCGCGCCGTGGAGGGCAGCCGGTATTTCCAGTCTCCTTATCTCTATAAGGAGAACGGATTCAAGGAGAAAAAACACGCAGAGGAGTTAAAAGCCATTCTGTCCGCCAATCCGCCGTACAAGGCTGTGGTGGAAAGGATTGAGAAGAAAAAGGAGAATAAAAATCCTCCTCTTCTCTATAATCTGGCAGAGCTTCAGAATGACTGCTCCCGCATGTTTAAGATCAGCCCGGATGAGACCCTGAAGATTGTCCAGGAACTGTATGAGAAAAAAATGGTCACCTATCCAAGGACCGATGCCCGTGTGCTCTCCACTGCGGTGGCAAAAGAAATACATAAGAACATCAGCGGCCTTCGGGGCTATGTGCACGGAAAACCCTTTGCGGAAGAGATACTGGAAAAGGGCAGCTACAAAAATCTGGAGAAGACAAGATATGTCAATGACAAACAGATCACAGACCATTACGCCATTGTCCCCACAGGACAGGGAATGGGTGCTCTGGGCAGCCTCCACCCCCAGGCGGCAAAGGTCTATGAGACAGTGGTGCGCAGGTTTTTAAGCATTTTTTATCCGCCTGCTGTGTATCAGAAGGTGAGTATCGTGTCTGTCATTGAGAAGGAGAGACTGTTTTCCTCCTTTAAAATACTGGTTTCAGAGGGATATCTGAAAGTGGTGCAGAACTCTTTCGCAAAAAAGAAGGATGAGAGTCCCCAGGAGGATGGGGAACAGACAGAGGATACCGGCTTTCTGGAAATCCTGCAGACCATCAAAAAAGGCAGTGAACTGGATATCACAGGTTTCCAGATCAAAGAGGGGGAGACCTCCCCGCCGAAACGCTATACTTCCGGTTCTATGATCCTGGCTATGGAAAATGCGGGACAGCTCATAGAGGACGAGGAGCTGCGGGCGCAGATAAAGGGAAGCGGCATCGGCACCAGTGCCACCAGGGCGGAGATCCTGAAAAAACTCATGACCATCAAGTACCTGGCATTAAATAAGAAGACCCAGGTCATCACCCCCACTTTGCTGGGCGAGATGATCTTTGATGTGGTCAACGCATCCATCCGCTCTCTTTTAAATCCTGAGCTGACCGCAAGCTGGGAGAAGGGCCTTACCTATGTGGCGGAGGGGGAGATCACTCCGGATGAATACATGGCAAAGCTGGAGAATTTTGTGAGAAGCAGAACCCAGGGCGTACTGGGACTTAGAAATCAACTGGCCCTGAAGCAGTTTTTTGACGCAGCGGCCGTATACTATAAAAAAGCCGGAAGAGCCGGCGGAAAGAGGTAAAGCAAATGGAACAGCTTAAAATCAGTGAATTATACAGCGATTTAGATCAGACAATGGCAAAAGAGCTTCTGGAAAGCAGGACATATCCCTGGGAAGTGCTCCCTCTTATCAGCGAATTTATTGTAAAACTTGGCAGCACACTGTCTGAGGAGGAGTACGAGAAGAGGGGAGAGAATGTGTGGATCGCCAAATCCGCAAAGGTAGCCCCCACTGCATACATCAACGGCCCGGCCATTATCGGTAAGGACGCCGAGGTGCGCCACTGCGCGTTTATCCGCGGCAATGCACTGGTTGGGGAAGGTGCTGTGGTAGGAAATTCCACAGAACTGAAAAACGTGATCCTGTTTAACAAAGTACAGGTTCCCCACTATAATTATGTAGGCGATTCCATTCTGGGATACAAGTCCCATATGGGAGCCGGCTCCATTACCTCCAATGTAAAATCTGATAAAAAACTGGTGGTTGTAAAAGGTGCTTCCGGAAATATAGAGACAGGACTGAAAAAATTCGGCGCTATGCTGGGCGATGAAGTGGAAGTAGGATGCGGTTCCGTGCTGAATCCGGGAACCGTGATCGGAAGCCACAGCAACATTTACCCGCTGTCCTCCGTGCGCGGAGTGGTTCCGGCGAAAAGTATTTATAAGAATAAGAATGAAGTGGTAGAGAAAACAGAAGATTGAGTGTAACAATTCAGCCGGGGCTGTGCGTTTTAGCGCGCTGAATGGTTATGATTAATAGAAAAGAGCTGACCGGTTCGGAGTGGGTCAGCTCTTTTTGCGTCTGCGGATATATTTTAATGAAAATACATCCGGTATAAGAGAAACAGTACCATAATGGTTAAAACTGCCATACCTGCATGAAACAAGGCTTTGCTCACCAGGCCGTCCGCATGGCACAGATCCAGGCTGATACCGAATTTAAGAGGATATAAAATCCGGACATTTTTGTAATTGAGCATGTCGATAAGCATGTGTGAGAGCATGGCAGCAGAAAAATACGGTGTGATATCCGGAAAGATTCCGTATACTATGCCGCTTAAGAGGACAAGTGCGGGCAGAGAATGCATGAAGGACCTGTGGGGCTGGTTTTTTCCAAAGGTGCATACACCCAGGAAGATAAGAAAACTTACGGTAAGTCTGTAAATGCTGCTCTCTTTTTGGAAACGGTATCGGATTCCCACATTCCATTTCCATTCTGCAAAGGCCAGGGCGGCTATGACAAGTACAGTGATGACAGTGATTTTATTCAGTTCATCCCGGGATTCCGAGGTGGTGACATCAATATCGCTGATCACGGAGCCGATGGCGGCTGTGCCAAGACATAATAATAAGCTGCTTAAGTTTTGCGGCTGCGTCACGCAGACAGCGGCGGCTGTACCTACGGACAGATGTGTTTTTCCGGTCATATGTATCTCCAGTTCCGGGAGACTGCAGAAAGGCGTTTCTTTTTTCCTGCCTGGATGCAGTCTCCCTGTTTCATGTAGTGTAAGTGTTTTTTATGCTGCATAGGCTGAAATCAGCATTTTAGAAGGGCATAGCGGATGAGAAACAGCAGGAAAAGATGCACCGGATAAAAGAAATAGAAAAAGTATTTGATCTTCCGGCCTCTCTGTCCGTTATACATGTTGATGGGAATAAAGGCGAAGCAGGCAGGCGGCTCCCACAGAAGAGAGAGACAGCCCGCAATGGTCTTTTCCAGGGGATAACTCTGAAACAGATATAGAAGGATGATCAGTATGACGCCTCTGTAACTGTAATCCGTTTTTAAGAGATATCCGAGGAGCAGGCCGGCAGCGGCAGCCACAAGGGCCAGTGCAGGCACTCTTTTTCGGGCTTCGTCCATTGCCGTGATTGCAAGAAAACCGACGAGGAGTGTGATCATGACATTCTGGTAAGAAAATTCCAGGAATTTGCCTCTAAAGCACAAATCGAAAGGTATTTCCGAGAGAAGGGCAAACAGAGCGAGCCGCAGCGCATATTTTTTTCTGTTTGAAGTGTGGATAAAACCCTCTACAAGCAGGAAACAGAATATGGGAAAAGCAATACGCCCTATTTTTCTGAGAACCCAGTCAATCTTCCATATGAGAAGCGTATTTTCGTAGGACAGAGCCTGGGGCAGGTTCATCTGATAAGCGTGGATAAATCCGTTTTCCAGAATGACGGCACCGATGTGGTCAATCAGCATGGTGACTATGGCAAGGATCTTCAGGGCAGACCCCGAAAGTACGGGAGGCAGAAGCTGCCAGCGGGACGGACGAAATGTTTTTTCCTGCATGTAATAACTCCTTTATTTTTTTCGGCTCTTTGCCTTCCTATTTTGAAAAATAAAAGGGGCTGGAAAAATGGAGTTTAGATTCATTCCATTTTTTCACAGCCCTTACTGTTTTAAATGGAGCATACGGGATTCGAACCCGTGACCTCCACAATGCCATTGTGGCGCGCTCCCAGCTGCGCTAATGCCCCTCAGGATTTACAACGATGTTATTATAGCATATAGTTTTTAGAAATGGAAGTAATTCTTACAACTTTCTTTAGAAATTTTTTAAAAATCCGCCGACCATTTCTTTAAGTCTTCCGGTTAAGATAAAGTCAACCTAAGACAAGGAGAAAACAAAGGGGGACTTTTGATGAAGATATTAATTACTACAGACTGGTACAAACCCATTGTCAACGGAGTAGTCACCTCTGTTCTCAATCTGAAGAGAGAATTAGAAGAGCGCGGCCATGAGGTGAGAGTGCTGACACTTTCCGAGACCGGAGCTTCCTATAGAGATAACGAAGTTTATTATGTGAAATCCATGGATCTGGGAAGTATTTATCCCAATGCGAGAGCTGTTCTTCCCTATGGCAATCCCTTTATAGGGGAACTGATCGACTGGGAGCCGGACGTGGTGCATTCACAATGTGAATTTATGACTTTTCAATACGCAGTTAAAATCAGTAAGAAATGCGGATGCCCGCTTCTTCACACCTACCACACCATTTATGAAGATTATATGCATTATCTTCCGGGCATGCTGGGCAGATATACAGCGGGCCGCAAGGCAGGCAAAAAGGCAGTGGCCGAATTTTCCAGAACCATTCTGAACAAAACAGACCGGGTCATCGCACCGACAGGGAAAGTAAGAGACATTCTTTCCACCTATCAGGTTAAACCCGAAGTGGACGTGATCCCAAGCGGCATTGACCTTGGAAAGTTCAGGAGAATACTGACACAGGAGGAAAAAGAGCAGAGAAAAGAAGCTCTTGGGATTCCGAAAGAGAATAAAGTTCTGGTCAGTGTGGGCAGGCTGGCAAAAGAGAAAAATCTGGAAGAGATCATGGAGTATTTCGCCAGACTTTCGGAGGAGGGTACCGAGCACCTGACACTTCTGATCGCAGGTGACGGGCCGGACAGGGAGAACCTGGAAAACCTTTCGAAAAGTCTGGGAATCGACAAAAATGTCTGTTTTACCGGAATGGTGGCTCCGGATGAAGTGTGGGCCTGCTATCAGATGGGAGATATTTTTGTGTGTGCATCCAACAGTGAGACACAGGGAATCACTTACATTGAGGCACTGGCAAGCGGTGTCCCTGCCCTGTGCAGAAAGGATGCATGTCTGGAGGGTGTCATAGCAGACGGTTGCAACGGCTTCCAGTATGAGACGTATGAGTATTTCCGCATGCACCTTACCTATCTTCTGGAAAATGAGGAGAGAAGACAGGCAATGGGGGCAATGGCAAGAGAGATGGCGGAAGAATTTTCAACCTGGAACTTCTGTACCATGGTGGAACGTGCTTACCGCACCGCCTGCCGGGAGAAAGAGCAGGTTTCCGTATACACAGATACAGAGCGTACTGCCTGGGGACGGGCGATGATGAAACGTATGATGAGGAGGGCTTCTTAATATGATGAAAATAAATATGATGTCAAAGGCAGATATGGTAAAAGGACAGGGCGTTCTTTCCGCTCACGATGAGCAGGTAGCGCTGGCGGCGCAGGTTCTGAAGGGACAGTTTGAGGTGCTGAACAATGCAAAAGAATCCTGTGAGATCACCCACTACCATTCCATCAACCCGGAATTTTACCTGGGGATAGGACACAGAAAAAGACAGGGAAAGACCGTGGGATATGTACATTTCCTTCCGGAGACAGTAGAGAACAGCATCCATCTTCCCCGGTTTATGAAGAAGATTTTCTACCGCTATATGCTCTCCTTCTATAAAAGAATGGATAAGCTGGTGACAGTCAATCCGTATTTTATTGAGCGTCTGGCACACTACGGGATTCCAAAAGAACGGGTGACCTATATTCCAAACGTAGTGTCAGAGGAGGATTTTTATCCCCTTCCCCGTGAGGAGAGGGCGCGTATCCGCAGGGAATACCGCATCAGCAAAGACGCATTTACCGTTCTGTGTGTAGGCCAGCTCCAGAAACGAAAAGGTGTGGTTGATTTTGTGGAGGCAGCGAAAAGAATGCCGGACTGCATGTTTGTCTGGGCAGGCGGATTCTCCTTTGGAAGGATATCCGACGGCTACGAGGAGATCAGGAAAATGATGAAGCACCTTCCCCCGAACGTACGGTTTTTGGGAATCGTGGACAGGGAGAAAATGAATGAGATCTACAACATGGCTGATGTGATGTTCCTTCCCTCCTATGAGGAACTGTTCCCCATGACCATATTGGAATCCATGAACTGCGCAGTACCGGTCCTGGTACGGAACCTGCCTATATATGACCCGATCCTTTTTGATTACGCGCTCAGGGGAGACGGTATGGATGCATTTGTAAGTACCTTAAAACAGCTCAGGGAAGATCCTGATTTTTACCAGAGAAGTGCCCACGCCTCTTTTGCGGGACATGAATTTTACAGCAGGGAGCATGTGGGGCAGATGTGGAAAGAGTTTTATGAGAAGACAGCGGCAGAGGGAAAACGTACCGTCCCTGCCCGCCGGAGAGGAGGAAACGTATGGAGACAAAAAGAACAGCAGTTCTCATGAACCTGTGCACCATCGCGGGACTGATCGGAATGGGATTTTTCATTTTCTATGGAGTGCAGAACCGGATCTTTGTATCCAGGGATGCTCTGGAACTTTTCCTTCACAACTGCGGTGTGTGGGCTCCTGCCCTGTTTGTTCTGATTCAGATCGTACAGGTAGTGATTCCCATTCTTCCGGGTGCCATAGGGTGCCTGGGCGGGGTGCTGATCTTCGGCCCTGTGTGGGGATTTGTATATAATTACATTGGAATCAGCATTGGTTCCATACTGGCATTTCTTCTCTCCAAACAGTACGGCAGACCTTTTGTGCGGAATATCATAGGGGAGAAGAATTACGACAAATACATCGGATGGCTGAGCAAGGGAAACGGATTTAACAAGGCATTTGCAGTGGCGATCTTTCTCCCTGTGGCACCGGATGACCTGCTGTGCTACATTGCGGGCTTAACAAAAATGACTCTGAAGAAATTCACAGCCATCATCCTTTTGGGAAAACCGGGCTCCATCCTTTTATACAGCCTTGGACTGACCGGTATTATGGAAGTATTGAAAATGATGTTCTGATGCGTACAGCGTCCTCTTCGTGAAGCCCCAAGCGGCTGCAGAGAGGGCGTTTTTCTATGTATATTATGTAGAGTCAGAGCAGCTACAAATATACAGTGTGCAGGATAGAACAGCATTTATTGTAGGAAAATTACAAATAAAAAGAAAAATTGTGGAATGAATATTGTATAAATCCGATGATTCATGTATAATGAAATAGGTAATTCTAAGCAATATTGACGAATCTGCACAATACAGTGCGGAATGACGGAAAAGGAAACTATGTGGATTCTCAAATTTAAACCGGTAGACTGTAAAAATTGTTATAAATGTGTCCGCCATTGTCCGGTGAAGGCCATCCGGATCAGGGACCATCAGGCGCAGATCATGCAGGATGACTGTATCCTCTGTGAGAAGTGCACGATCATCTGTCCCCAGCACGCAAAAGCGGAGAAGAACGATGTGCCCAGTTTGAAGCGGATGATCGCGGAGGGATATCAGCTTGTGGCAAGTGTGAATCCAGCCTATACTGCAAAATACGGGCCGGGCAGTTTTCCGGTGCTCAGGGAGTCACTGCGGAAACTGGGATTTACGGATGCCAGAGAAGCTGCGGAAGGCACGTATCTGGTGCGAAGAGAATATGAACGGATTCTGCAGGAAGGGCAGATGGATGTGATGATCACCTCTGTATGCCCCGCAGTTGTGCGTCTTGTGCGCAGCAAATATCCGGAGCTGGCAAAATACCTGCTTCCGGTGTTATCCCCCATGCAGACCCATGCCAAATATCTGAAAGAGAAAAACAGGGACTGCATTCCGGTATATATAAGCCCGTGCATCTCGCCCGTTGCGGAAATCTCCGAGAAAAACAATTATTCCGCCTATGTCATAACCTTCGAGGAACTGGATGCCTGGATGGAGGAAAACAGTATCACGGTTGACGCAGAACAGGAGGAACCGGAGCCTATGCTCTCCAGAATGCGTGCCATGAGCGGCGGCATCACACGGATTATCAGAAAAAATGAAGATTATACCTATCTGAGCATTGATGGTGTGGAAAACTGTATGCAGATTCTGGAGGAACTGCGGGAGGGAAAGATACATAAATGCTTTCTGGAGCTGAATATCTGCGAGGGCGGCTGTATCGGAGGCCCCTCTTTCCAGAAGGATAAGATACGCAGATTGAAAGGTTCCATGGATGTGATGAAAGCTTCCATGAAAGACCCGTTTTGTCCCGATGATGAAGCAGATTTCAATCTCCCTGCAGGTATGAACCTGGAGCGGGAATTTATTGAAAAAGAGGTCAGCCATCCAAAGCCCACAGAGGCTGAGCTTCAGGAAATCCTGAAAAAGATGGGAAAGGCCACCCACCAGAAGGAATTAAACTGCGGTGCCTGCGGATATAACACCTGCAGGGAGAAGGCCATCGCTATTTTCCAGAACAAGGCGGAGATTTCCATGTGTATTCCCTATATGCGGGAGCGTGAGGCCAGCTATGCCAACAAGATCATCAATTCCATGCCGGGTATGCTGGTGACAGTGAATACAGATCTGGAAGTGGTGCAGCTCAACAGGGCAGCCATGGATTTATTCGATATCCGAAGGAAAAAGGCCATTATCGGCCAGCCGGTGTCAAAGCTTATGGATGATTACGCCTTTGTAAATATGCTGGCATTCGGTAAGGGATTTACCCAGGACAAGATTTTTGTGGAGGAATACAAGGTCTATCTGGAGCGTGTTCTCACGTATGATAAGAGTAACGGACTGATCATCTGCATTATGAAAAATGTCACAAAAGAGGTGGCACAGCAGCAGGAGGTGCGCCGTACCAGGATCATGGCGGCACAGATGGCGGATAAGCTGGCGGACGAACAGCTTCGCATCGTTCATCAGATCGCAGAGCTTTTAGGTGAGACGGCAGCCGACACAAAGGTGGCTGTGGAGAAGCTGAAGGAGACCATCCTCACAGAACAGGAAAAGTCCGGGACTGACAATCCGGAGGGATGGCTATGAAGATACATTTTGACAACCTCTTTGCGGATTTCGGACATGTCAGTCTGAATAAAAAGAAAGAATCCCTCTGCGGAGACTTTTACATTACAGAGGAACGGGGTTCCGACACGGTACTGGTTCTCTCGGATGGCCTCGGCAGCGGGGTAAAAGCCAACATTCTGGCAACGCTCACAGCAAAAATGCTCTGCACCATGATGATAAAAAAGCTTCCTCTGGACGATGCCGTGGAGGCCATTGCCAAGACACTTCCCGTGTGCCGCGTGCGGAACATGGCCTACTCCACCTTTACTGCCCTGAAGATAAGCGGCAGACAGGCCTATCTGGCCCAGTATGATAATCCGGGTGCCATTCTTCTGAGGGATGGAAGGTCTGTGGAATATCCGGAGACCTCACACAGCATCAAGGAGAAGGAAATCCGGGAGGCAGAGCTTACCCTGCAAAAAGACGACGTGCTCATCCTCATGTCAGACGGCGTTACCAATGCCGGTATGGGAAAGACCACCAACGGAGGATGGGGGCGGGAGGATGTAGTCCGCTTCTGCGAACAAAAATACAAAAAAGAGATGTCAGCCCAGCAGCTGGCAGCCCATATCGCCAGTGCCTGTGTAGACCTGAATTTAGATGAGACAGATGATGATATCACGGTTCTGGTGATTAAATTATGTGAGAGGGCAGTTACGAATCTCATGATCGGGCCGCCCAGCCAGATGGAAAAAGATGAGGCATTTTTAAAACTGTTTTTTGCATCACCCGGAAAGCACATTGTGTGCGGCGGAACCACAGCTAAGTTCGTGGCAGACCATCTGGGTGAGGAATTAGTTTCGCTTGATGACACCAGATGCGATGAGGTGCCGGCCATGTCTGCCCTGAAAGGTGTGGATCTGGTCACGGAGGGACTTCTGACCATCCGGCGTTTGAATATATATGCCAACCGCTATTTAAAAGACGGTCTGGCAGTGCTTGGTTTCGGCAGGAAAAAGGATGCAGCCGCAAGGCTTCTGGAGGAGCTCTTTGAAAACTCCACAGACATCCGCATATTTTTCGGGAATGCCAGAAACCCGGCGAACACAGAACTTCACATAGACGCAGGAGAAAAACTGCGTCTTACCTACCATTTAAAAGATTGTCTGGAGAAGGCGGGGAAAAAAGTGAAGATGAAAATATGGTAGTCATTTGATACCTTGCCAGGTTGAACCGGATAAGGAAGGTTCTGCATCTGAACAAAATGTGCAGGCCGCCTTTCAAGGCATCAGAGGTAATATATTATATATAGGAGGGTAATATATGTTAGACCAATCTTACTACGAAAAGGCAGATGAAATCATTGGGCGGTACGGAAAGAAACCGTCATCCCTGATTCCGATCATGCAGGATATTCAGGGTGAATACCGCTATCTGCCGGGGGAACTGCTCACTTACACTGCACAGCAGATCGGGGTGACAGAGGCAAAAGCTTACAGCGTTGCAACTTTTTATGAGAATTTCTCTTTTGAGCCAAAGGGAAAATATGTCATTAAAGTATGTGACGGCACGGCATGTCATGTGAGGAAATCCATGCCGATCCTGGAGGCACTCTACAAAGAGCTGGGACTGAGCAAGAAGAAACACACCACCGATGATATGATCTTTACTGTGGAAACCGTATCCTGTCTGGGTGCATGCGGCCTGGCTCCCACGCTGATGGTCAATGAGGAAGTGCATCCCAAGATGTCACCGGAAAAAGTAGTTGCGTTAGTGCAGGAATTGAGAGGTGAAGGCGCATGATGATTTCAAACAAAGCAGAACTCGACAAGTGCAGGGAAGCGGCGGTAGAGGAGCTGCAGTCTTACGGATGCAGGATCCTTGTCTGTTCCGGTACAGGATGTATTGCCACAGGTTCCGAGAAGATCTATCAGAAGATGATAGAAATCGTGGGGAACACCCCCAATGTCACCATTGAATTTGCTCCCCATGACGAGAAAGAACACGTGGGTGTCAAAAGGACAGGCTGCCAGGGCTTCTGTGAATTCGGTCCTCTGGTGCGTATCCAGAAGGGTGACAAAGTGGTGCAGTACATAAAGGTTCAGCCGGATGACTGTCAGGAAATCTTTGACAATACGGTTATGGGTGACGGCCTTGTGGACAGACTGCTCTACAAGAAAGCGGAGAATACCTATGTACAGCCGGATGAGATTCCGTTCATTGCAAAACAGACGCGTGTGGTTCTGGAAAACTGCGGCAGATTTGACGCGGAATCCATTGATGAATATATTGCAGCGGGCGGATTCAAAGCTCTGGAAAAAGTGCTGTTTGACATGAAGCCCGAGGATGTTGTGGAGGAAGTGGACCAGTCCGGCCTGCGCGGCAGAGGCGGCGGCGGATTCCCCACCGGAAGGAAATGGAAACAGGTTGCTGCCCAGGAAGAAAAAGAGCGCTATGTAGTCTGCAACGGTGACGAGGGTGATCCGGGAGCATTCATGGACGGCTCCGTTATGGAAGGTGACCCCTTCAAGCTCATTGAGGGTATGATGATCGCCGGATACGCGGTAGGTTCCTCTGAGGGATATATCTATGTGCGTGCCGAGTACCCCAACTCTGTGGCAAGGCTGAAACACGCCATTGCAGTTATGGAGGAGAGAAATCTTCTGGGAGATGACATTCTGGGAACAGGATTTGCATTCCATATGCATATTAACAGAGGCGCCGGTGCCTTTGTCTGCGGCGAGGGTTCCGCTCTGACAGCCTCCATTGAGGGCAACAGAGGATTCCCGCGTACCAAACCGCCGAGAACCGTTGACCATGGTCTGTGGGCAAAACCCACGGTTCTGAACAATGTGGAGACATATGCCAATGTTCCGAAGATCATCCTGAAAGGCCATGAGTGGTTCCGCACCATCGGAACAGAGGGAAGCCCGGGTACCAAGACCTTCTCCCTGACAGGCTCCATTGAAAATACAGGCCTGATCGAAGTTCCCATGGGAACTACCCTGCGTGAGATCATTTATGAGATCGGCGGCGGTCTTCAGGAAGGTTCTGAATTCAAGGCTGTACAGATCGGCGGACCGTCCGGCGGATGTCTGACTACCCAGCATCTGGATGAGCCTCTTGATTTTGATTCTGTTAAGAAGTTCGGTGCCATTGTAGGCTCCGGCGGACTTGTTGTTATGAATACGGACACCTGTATGGTGGAAGTGGCAAGATTTTTCATGAGTTTTACCCAGAGAGAATCCTGCGGAAAATGTGTTCCCTGCCGTATCGGTACCAAGAGAATGCTGGAAATCCTTGAGAAGATCGTAGCAGGCAAAGGGGAAGTGGAAGACCTTGACAAATTGGAGGAGATCGCAAAGAGTGTAAAAGATCTGTCTCTGTGCGGCCTCGGAAAGAGTGCACCGCTTCCTGTACTGAGCACTATTCGTATGTTCCGTGATGAATATATGGAGCATATCGTGGATAAGAAATGTGCTTCCCATACCTGTACAGCGCTTCGGAACTATTATATCAATCCGGAAAAATGTAAGGGATGTACCAAGTGTGCAAGAAATTGTCCGGTTGGTGCTATCACCGGTGAGAAGAAAGAACCGCATACCATCGATACCGCAAAATGTATCAAATGCGGCGCATGTATAGAAAACTGCAGTTTCGATGCAATCGAGGTAAGATAGGAGGAGAGAGAATGATTCATGTTACGATAGACGGAATTCCTGTAGAAGTTGAGAAGGGGACTACCATCTTACAGGCTGCAGAGAAAGCCGGTGTGAAAATCCCTACATTATGTTATATCAAAGACCTGCTTCCGGATGGCTCCTGCCGTATGTGTATGGTGGAGATCGAAAACAGGGGAAGAAAGAAAATGGATACCGCATGTTCCTGCCATGTAAGCGAGGGCGATGTGATCGAGACCATGAGCGAGAAGGTAGTGGATGCCAGAAAGACCATCCTGAACCTGCTTTTGTCCAATCACAAGACAGACTGCTTCTCCTGTGCACAGAACGGCAGATGTAAGCTGCAGGACTACTGCGTGGAATACGGCGTGGAGAGAACCACATACGAGGGCGAGATGACCGAGTTCCCGGTGGATGACTCCAACCCGTTCTTTACCTATGATCCGAACCTGTGTATTCTCTGCCACAGATGCGTGAATACTTGTAATAAGGTGGTAGGCCGTGGTGCCATTGACACCATGGAGAGAGGATTTGAGTCCTCCGTCGGAACACCTTTCGGCGTGCCTATCAGAAAGAGTACCTGTGAGTCCTGCGGAAACTGTGTGGAGGCATGTCCTACCGGAGCACTTTCCTCCAAGAGAAGAAAATCCTTCCGTCCGTGGCAGATCGACAAGAAAGTCCTGACTACCTGTCCGCACTGTGGTACCGGATGCCAGTTCTATCTGGTAGTCAAAGACAATAAGATCGTGGATGTGGAGCCGGCCAACGGTCCGGCCAACAAAAATCTGCTCTGTGTAAAAGGACGCAGCGGTTCCTTTGATTTTGTACACTCTGCAGACAGGGTGAAATATCCGCTCATCAAGAACAAAGAGACCGGTGAATTTGAGCGCGCAAGCTGGGACGAGGCACTGGATCTGGTGGCTTCCAAATTTATGGAGATCAAGAAACAGTATGGTTCTGAATCCCTGGCAGGTTTTGCATGTTCCCGTTCCCCGAATGAGGACATTTACATGGTTCAGAAGATGGTGAGAACCTGCTTTGGAACCAATAATACAGATAACTGTGCACGTGTATGCCATTCCGCATCCGTTGCAGGTCTTGCCATGACCCTTGGTTCAGGCGCTATGACCAACCCCATTGCAGACATCACCCAGAAACCGGACCTGATCATGATGGTAGGCTCCAACCCGGAGGAAGCGCATCCTGTTATTGGCATGCAGATCCGCCAGGCGGTACAGAGAGGCTGCAAACTGATCGTGGTTGACCCACGTGATATAGATCTGTCCAAGAAAGCAGACATTCATCTGAAATTAAGACCGGGTACCAACGTTGCGTTTGCCAACGGCATTATGCATGTGATCATTGAAGAAGGACTTCAGGATATGAAGTTCATCGAAGAGAGAACCGAAGGCTATGAGAAGATCAAAGAGATCGTAAAAGATTACACACCGGAAAAAGTTGCGGAGATCTGCCACATTGACCCGGATGATTTGAGAAAAGCTGCCATCATGTATGCAAAAGCAGACAAAGCGCCGATCATCTACTGTCTGGGCGTTACCGAGCATTCCACCGGTACAGAGGGCGTTATGTCCATGTCCAATATGGCTCTGCTGGTAGGCAAGCTGGGACGCGAGGGCTGCGGCGTTAACCCGATCCGCGGACAGAACAACGTACAGGGTGCCTGTGATATGGGTGCCGGCCCGAAGGATTACCCGGGATACCAGAAAGTGGAGAATCCGGAAGTACGTGAGAAATTCGAGAAAGCCTGGGGCGTGAAGCTGAATCCCAACAATGGTCTGCACTCCACAGAAGTATTCCCGGCAGCTATCGAAGGCAAGGTAAAAGGCCTGTACATTTACGGTGAAGACCCCATTGTCACAGACCCGGATACCCATCACATTATCAAAGCACTGGAAAATCTGGACTTCTTTGTGATCCAGGAGCTGTTCATGACAGAGACCGCACAGTATGCGGATGTTATCCTTCCGGGTGTCAGCTACGCGGAAAAAGAGGGTACCTTTACCAACACGGAACGCCGTGTGCAGAGAGTACGCCCTGCTGTGAAGCTGGACGGGGATATGAGACTGGATACAGATATCATCATTGACCTGATGAACCGTATGGGCTATCCGCAGCCGCATCTGACCTCCGCTGAGATCATGGATGAGATCGCGTCCGTAACACCAAGCTACGGCGGCATCAGCCATGCAAGGCTTGACGCAGGTGAAACTCTGCAGTGGCCGTGCCCGACCAAGGATCACCCGGGAACCCCGATTCTGCATGTGGGCAAATTCTCAAGAGGACTTGCCATGTTCTATCCTGCAGAGTACGTTCCGTCCGCAGAGCTTCCGGATGAGGAATATCCGATCATCATGATGACCGGCCGTATGCTGTATCACTATACAACAAGGGCCATGACCGGAAGAACACCGGGACTTATGGAAATCCAGGGTACCTCCTATATAGAGATGAACTACAAGGATGCCGAGGCACTGGGTATCAAAAACGGTGACAAGGTAAAAGTATCCTCCAGACGTGGTCAGATTGAATCCACCGCAAGAGTAGGACGCAAGGTTTCCCAGGGCGAATCCTGGATGCCATTCCACTTCCCGGATGGAAATGCAAACTGGCTGACCAATGCAGCACTGGACAAATACGCAAGAATACCGGAATACAAGGTATGTGCGATAAAAATTGAAAAAGCATAAGTAATGATTTTGTAACTGTTCAGCCAGGTCTGCGCATTTACCGCGCTGACCGTGTATAAGAATAGTAACGTGACAGCAGGTATTCGCCCCATCGCAAAGCGATTTTTAATGGGCGAATACCTGTAACGATTTAGCTGGCTGAGTCGTAACAAGTATAACGGAGACAACAGATATGGCACAAAACTATCCAAAGAGAATTGAAATACAGGAAGGCATAGACCTGCTTCTCTCCCATACAGAGAGAATGGGGAAGGAAAAGGTGGAGATCGATCAGGCTTACGGCAGGATTTTGGCCTGCCGGATACTGGCCAAAGAAAATATTCCGCCCTTTGACCGCTCCCCCTATGACGGTTATGCCATCCGCTCTGCGGATGTTGCAGATGCGGGACATGATACGCCGGTGACTTTAAAAATTATTGAGGAGGTACCGGCGGGACATGCGCCCGAAAAAGCGGTAGGGCCTATGGAGGCAGTAAAAATACTGACCGGAGCGCCTATCCCTCAGGGGGCCGATGCTGTGGTGAAATATGAAGACACTTCCTTTACTGATAAGGAAGTGTGTTTCTTTTCACCCATTGCTTCGGGGAGCAACATCGTAAAAGCAGGGGAAGATGTAAAGACAGGAGAGGTCGTCATGGAGGAGGGCGGACATTTAAGCCCTGCGTCCGTGGGACTGCTTGCAGGTCTCGGGTATGGAGAGGTGGAAGTCTTCAAAAAACCCAGAGTCAGGATCATCAGCACAGGGGATGAGCTTCTGCCCGTGTCGGAGGAGCTGAAACCCGGTAAAATAAGAAACAGCAGTGCCTACATGCTGCAGGGGTTTCTGCGGCAGTGGGGAATCACAGCAGATATCTACGGAATTGTCAGAGATGACGAGGACGCCATCAAGGATGCGCTCACCGCGTGTCTGGCCGATGCGGACTGTGTCATAACAACCGGAGGCGCATCTGTGGGGGATTATGACCTGGCCCTTTCCTCTATGGAGGGAATCGGAGCAGAGGTGCTCTTCTGGCAGGTGAGAATGAAGCCGGGAATGGCAACTCTGGCAGCGGTAAAGGACGGCAGGCTTTTATTGGGCCTTTCCGGCAATCCTTCTGCAGCGGCGGCAGCTTTATTTTTGCTGGGGCTTCCCGCATTCCGTAAAATGTGCGGTAAAAAAGAATACAAAGTGCCCAGTATTCCGGTATGTCTGCCGGAGGGATTTCCAAAGAAAAGCCCGGGAGGAAGGATCATCCCCGGTATTCTGGAATTCCATCAGGGAAGAGTGTGCTTAAACACCAGGAAGAATCAGGCAAACGGTATGGTCAGCCCCTGGGGCGGCTGTAATCTCATCGGCATGATTCCAAAAGGCTCGGACGCACTTTTGCCGGGCAGCACCATTGATGCCCTTTATCTGGGGGAGGATTAGGATATGGTGAAGACAGCAGCAGGGATTCTGGCAGGAGGAAAGAGCAGCAGAATGGGAAAAAACAAGGCTTCCCTTACATGGAACGGTGACACCTTTCTGCATACGCTTATAGATGCCTGCCGGGATTTCCCTGAAATCTATGTCTCAGTGGATGACAGGGAAAAATACCGGGATCTGTCCTGTACACTGGTGGAGGATGAGGAAAAAGAATACGGACCGCTGGAGGGCATTTATCAGGTATTAAAGCAGATGGATGCACCGTATGCGGTGATGCTTGCCACAGACATGCCCATGATAAGCCGGGAATTTTTAAAGGCTCTGGTGTCAAACATTACCGGTGAGGAGGACTGCCTGGTGCTCAGAAGAGAGGGCAGGCCTCAGCCGCTGTGCAGTGTGTATGCAAAAAGGATTCTGCCTGTTGTGGAGCATATGCGCAGAAACCGGGAGCACAAGCCCGGACTTTTGTTTCAGCGGGTCAATACACGGTATCTGGATTTGGAGGAGCTGGGATTCGGAGAGGCGGTCATTGCAAATGTAAATACGCCTGAAGAATATGAACAGCTCTGTTTTCATTACGGCAGAAAGCTGCAGGAATTTGCGCCCCGTGTCAGGGAAAAACTGACACACGGAAAGGTAATGGTCTGTTACCTGGACGGATTGGGTTACCGTATGTACAAAAATGCGGCGGACAATGGCAGTGTGCCTTTTATCAGCCGCAATTTTTCCGTGCTCCCTGTGAGGACTGTGGAGCCGCCGGTGACGAATCCGGCTATGGCTACCATGATAACAGGGGAACTGCCGTATGTGCACGGGATACACTCCAGAAAGGACAGGGAAGTTCTGGTCCCCACCCTGTTTGCCGGCAGGAGTGGGGAAAATACAGCATTTTTAGAGGGGGATACCAGGATTTTGAAGACAGAACTTCTGCCCAGGCTTCATGCTGCGGCAAAGGGAAAAGGCTGCGATTATTGGATTTACCGGGATGCGTGCAAAGCGGCTTCGGAGGAAAAAGAATTTATTTTTGCCCATTTTCATGAGATTGATGATGCGGCCCATGCAGACGGCCCCTTTAGCTCTGCGTGTATGGAAAAATTAAAAGAGACAGACGGATATATAGAAGCGCTCTCCGGGATTTTTAAGGGAGAGATCCTGTTGATCAGCGATCATGGCGTGCATGAGACCGGTGACGGAGGGAACCATGGGGAGAATCCGTGTTCCAATGGCGTGTACTCCTATAACATAGAGGATATGCTGGCAGTCTGGGGTGAGCATATATGAAGATAGAAGATGGTTTGTTTGAAGGCATGACCCCTGTGAAACTCAAGGGGAAGTGTGCTGACGGAGCTGAATATTCCTATCAGGCTTTTTCGGTGAGTGAGGTACTGGGCAGTGTGACTGCGGACAGCCTCGTGGAGTTTGTGAGCTGGGACGGCAGGGATACGCTTGTTTCCGGTGAAGAAATCCTCGCGGGGGATGTATACCTTGCGCAGGATGGAGAGACATACCGTCTCGTGATTCCAAAGGATACACACCGAAGGCGCTGGTGTAAACATATAACAGAAATAGAGAGTGAGCAGGGAGGGTGACAGTTGAAAATCTGTACGATCGTAGGTGTGAGAAAGTCCGGCAAGACCACAACGGTTACCGGACTCATCAAAGAACTGAAAAAACGGGGATACCGGGTGGGAACCGTAAAGAGTGTGTTCTGTCCCGAATTTACCCTGGACACTTCTGACAGTAATACGTGGAGACACAGGGAGGCGGGCGCTGATCTTGTCTGTGTAAAAGGGAAAAAAGAGACCGATATTTTACTTCCGGCGGACGTAAGCGGGGATTTCTATGAGAAACTGCCTGTGGATTACCTCATACTGGAAGGAGAGTATGAACTTTGTGTGCCCAGAATCATCTGTGCACATAAGGATGCGGAGGTTTCGGAACGTTTGACAGAGGAGACGATTGCCATAGCAGGGAGACTTGCCGGGGATAAAAAAACCTATGGGGAGTTCAGAGTCTATCACTCTGTGGAAGAGATATCCGCTCTGGCAGATCTGCTGGAAACACTTCCGGATGCGGAATTTCCTTTAAAAAAGCGTCCCATGCTCCAAAAGGCAGCGGCTTTTTGCCAGTGTGGCTGCCATAAGGCAGAGAAAAAGCTGGCCGGAAAGAAAAAACTCACGGCCCATCCCTCAGAAGCACATAGAAAACATATCTTCCTGACAGGGGAAAAAGGGGCTGGCAAGAGCACACTTTTAAACCGTATTGTGGAAGAACTGGGAACAGAGCCGGTGGGTTACAGAACACTGCCCTATGAGATCGGCGGTGTCCAGAAGGGATTTTACCTGCACAGCCTGGTACCTGTGGGAGAATACGAAAATGACAGTCCGATCCTAATACGGGCCGGTAAGGGAAAGAAGATATCCATACCGGAAACCTTTGAGACACTGGGCGCAGCCGTGATGAAAAAGGTGAAGGAAATGCCTGAAAAAACAGCCGTGATAGATGAACTCGGAAAGGCTGAGGCAGATGCCCCCGCCTTTCAGGAAGCATTGTTCTCCTGTCTGGATACCCAGAGTCTTGTCATCGGTGTCCTGCAGAAGAATACAGGTGCGTTTACACAGGCAGTGGCAGAACGCCCCGACGTGGAAGTGATTGAAGTTACAGAAAAGAACAGAGACGGTCTTCTGGAAGAAATCTGTAAAAAAATCAAAAATATGGAATGAAAAGACTTGACTAAAATTGTCAAAATTGATATTCTTAATATAGTGATCCTGTTTAATACATGAACAGAGTCAGAAAACGGAAATATAAAAAAAATAAAGGGGCAAAACTGTCGTAAGGCAGTGACGCAAAGCCACGGGTCCCAAGGGAGGGATAGCCGGGCTGCAGACAGTGATGGACAGGGATATTCTGTCCGTCTGTTGTCTTTAAGAAAAACGATATCCCTGGGTATCGTTTTTTTTGGCCCTGAAAGGGGAAGGAGAATAAAAATTGAAAATGAAAAAGTTATGCGCCTGGCTTCTTGTATCCGGTATGCTCCTGCAGACACCGGGGACTACTGCATCTGCCGCTATTCAGGGGCAGGATGTGGAGTCTTTTAAATCCGGTGCGCAGGCAGCATCCGTGGATGTGGACAGCAGCCAGAAGATGGATGCCGGGAAGCAGAGCGAGACGCCCGGATGGCAGGCGGAAACGCTGAGGAACAGGAGCCTGCAGCAACCTGCAGAAGTGCCTGAGGGCCAGATGAAAATGCAGGGTGAACAGGCGGGAGCGCCAAAGAACGCAGAGGCTGCAGAGGAACAGATGGGAGAATCCGGAAAAGAAGGTACTACAGGAATACTGTCGGGAGAATCCGGGAAAGAGGATACTACAGGGATACTGGCAGGAGAATCCGGGAAAAAAGAGACCGCAGAGGAACAGACGGGAGAGTCCGGAAAAGCAGGGACCGCAGAGAAACAGACGGAAGAGTCCGGAAAAGCAGGGACCGCAGAGGAACAGACGGAAGCGTCCGGAAAAGAAGGGGCTGCAGGAGAACAGATGGCAGGTGATCCGGATGCGCAGAAAGGAGAAGGAGCACTGCTCTCTGAGACCGGAGCGGTGGTACAGAAAGGCCGGCTGCATCTAAGCCTGCTTTACACACTCCCATACAGTGCCCCGGAAGCGCTGAACAGAGGACTGCAGGCAGTTTTAACAGGTGGCGGCCGGCAGCTTACAGCATCCTTTTCCATGCAGGAGGGTGAGGGCGTTTCTAAAAAGGCGGAGGCATCTTTTACAGATTTGGAACCCGGGCAGTACCATCTCAGTATAAGCGGAGACAGCTTTGCCTCGTATGACCAGGATGTGGAGATACAGGCCATGGAGCAGAAGATGCAGTTTCTGGATGTCTATACAGGAATGGATTTTTCTGATATGGAAAAACATCCCGGTGTTATGGGATACGGTGACGTGAACAGGGACGGCGTGATTGATGAGCAGGACAAATCGGGATTGGTCTTGGCAGTTCATCAGGAAAGTACGGACAGTATCTATGATCTGAATCAGGATCAGAGTGTTGACCTTGTGGATCTGCAGTGGCTTTCATACAGCTACGGATTTGAGAAAACGGAAGCTTATGTGTCAAGAAGTTATCTGATGGATGAAATCACAGCAGATGTGGGAGCGTCCACCCGGGTGTCGGATGGCAGTATTGAGAGTATTTTGGGCGACGGGGGAAGCGTTTCCCTGGAGCCTGCAGACGGCGGGGAGATATCAGAGGAAAATCCGGTGGAACTGCAGCTTGATCTGGAAAAACGTTCCGATATAACAGCAGGCGCGCTGGTTCTGACACCGCCGAGAGATTCCGCCAATATCATCCGGGCAGGGTCCGTGACCGTGGAATACGATGATGAAAACGGGCAGCGGCAGACCATGGAGGTTCCCATAAGCGGAGTGTCCATGTTTGCCCTCACAGCGGCACAGGCGGTCATGGAACCGGACGGTACCATAATCATCAATCTGGGAAAACAGGTTGCGATCAAGAAGGTAGTCATCAAGGTGACAGATGCCGGAGGAAGCAGTCTGGCAGATATCTCCAGGGTGGAATTTTTAAACGGAATGGAGGACAGGATTCCTGCCCCCGTGATGAATATTCCCGACAATGTAAGTACAGAGCCGGGCGATAAGAAATTCACAGTGACCTGGAACGCGCAGACAAATGTAGCCGGCTATGAAGTTATGGTGAAAAAGGACGGGAAGAGCAAAGTATATCCAACCGCTGAGAACAGTATCCTTATCACAAGCTTTGGCACAGAGAAGATGAAAAACAATGAGGAGTACACAGTTCTGGTACGTTCAGTGAACGGCGACTGGAGCAGTGCCTATTCAGAGCCGGTGACCGTGGTACCCAAGCCCTCAAAGGCGCCTGACGCTCCGGAGAATGTGAACATTTCCGGAGGATACAGAAAACTGGACATCACCTGGAAGATGATGGAGGACACAGATTTCTACACCCTCTACTACAGGGAGCAGGGCACAGAAGAATTTGAAAAGAAAGAGAATATCAAACAGAACAAATATCAGCTTACAGACTTAAAAGACGGCACAACCTATGAGATATGCCTTACGGGAACAAATGAAATGGGAACCAGCGGCAAGTCAAAAATATACGCAGGAGAGACAACGGATATCAATCCGGCAGTCACTTCCAATTACAGGCTGATCAATACGCCAAAGGAGGGCGGAGGACTGACCGCGCATATTAAATCCATTGAATATCCCTCCTCAAAACCGGAGACAGATGCAGCAGTGGCAGACAATGATTATACCACCTCCTGGAGTCTGGCATCCTGGGATGCAGGCGGATACAATGCCGGAAAGCCTTCTCCTGTCATTACCTTTGATCAGAGCTATGAGATGGACAGGCTGGTGGTAGTACCGGATGAGAAGCAGCAGTATACATATGGATATGCCAAGACAAAATATTGGGATGAAGACGGCAATGAGAAAATGATAGACGGCCATTTTACACAGAAGAAGAGTGTGAACGGCAAAGTATATTATGAATTTCAGTATTCCCAGCCATTTAAGACAAATCGGATACAGATAAACTTTGCCATGGCTTGGGCACCTGCAGACGGAAGAATCTCCATAGCAGAGATGAAGTTTTATTATTATGACAGTCTGGAAAAAGAGGTCGACGGACTGTTTGCGGATACCATGCATTTGGAGCTGCGGGAGGATGTGACCTTAAAGACCATCGAAGAGCTGGAGAAAAGGGCAGATACTCCGGATGAGGCGACAGGTGATTATCATCCGAAGCGGGATCGGCTGCTGTCGGATCTGGCCTACGCGAAAGAACTTCTCAACGATAAAAATGCCCGCAGAGTAATGAAAGTGGACACAGCCGTGACAAAGAAAAAGGACGGCGCCCTGGGCTTTTCCGGCGGCCTGAACGCGTGGCAGCCTCTCGGCATCAGTGCTCACGCCGGAGAAGAACTGGTTGTGTATGTGGGCAGAGATGACGCGGAACTGGGGGCCAACACGAACCTGAATCTCATCGCCACACAGTATCACGCGGAATCAGGAAACTGGAGCAAGGTTGTGGTCCAGAATCTGAAAAACGGAAAAAATGAAGTTACCATTCCCCAGATTGGAAGTCTGAGTGCAGAACACGGGGGCAGTTTGTATGTGGAATTTACAGGAAATAATGACGCGTTGAATATGAGCGTGCGTGTAAGCGGAGGGCAGGAGATACCAAAGCTTGACATTTCAAACGCGGCAGATGAGGCGGAAGCAAAAGAAGCGGTCAGGGCGTATGTGGAGAAATTAAATGCATATGTTCCGGAAATTTCGGATCTTCACAAAAAGTTTCATGAGGGGAATAAGGAAAGCGGCTGTGACTACAGCTATGACAAAAAGAACTGCATTTTGGGAGCAACGGACATTGTACTGCATCAGATGATGTATTCCGTATCCGCGGAACAGATCTTAAACGGTATCAACAACAAGCTGAAAAACCAGGGAAAAGAAAACAGCCTGGACAACCAGACAGAAGTATTATACGAATCCTGTCAGGCCATGGAACAGATGGTGACACTGTTTTACCAGCACAAAGGACTTGGCGATTATAATGGTGACAAGACACTGGCAGCCCGGTACGGCGGCAAGAACAATCTGCCATCCAGCCGTCTGAATATCCGTTACATGAGAATGTTTTCAGGGGCATTTATGTATGCCGGCGGGCTCCATATCGGTATCGAGTGGGGCAGCGCAGCAGGACTGGCAAACAGTGTACCGGTACAGAGTGACAACGGCAGATATGTGAGCGGACAGCTATTTGGCTGGGGAATCGCCCATGAGATTGGCCATATCATCAATCAGCCATCCTATGCCATTGCGGAAATAACCAACAACTATTACTCCATTCTGGCACAGGCCAAGGAGACGAATGATTCTGTCCGTTATCAATATGCAGATGTATATAAAAAGGTCACTTCAGGGACAAAGGGCCGCGCAGAGAGCGTATTTACAAGCCTTGCCATGTATTGGCAGCTCCATCTGGCCTATGATGAGGGATATAATTTCAGGACTTATGATAACTATGAGGAGCAGTTTAATAATCTGTTCTTTGCAAGAGTGGATGCATACGCCAGAAATACGGCCATTGCGCCGGCGCCCGGAGGTGTCGCTCTCACAATTCCAAAAGATGTGGACAACACTCTGATGCGTCTTTCCTGTGCGGCAGCGGAAAAGAACCTGCTTGCATTCTTTGAGCAGTGGGGTATGACGCCGGATTCAGATACTATGGCGTACGCATCACAGTTTGAGGAGGAGACAAGAAGGATCAGCTATATTTCAGATGAGGCAAGAGCATACCGTATTGAGGGCGGAGAAAGCACGGCAGCACAGACTGCAGTAAGTGCGGATCTTTCATATGTTCCGAATTCCAACCAGGTTACGATCACGCTTTCCAATAATGCGGCTGACCAGAACTCCATGCTGGGATATGAAATATACAGAAACGGCCAGGTCATCGGGTTTGTGGAGGCGAAAGACGGTACCGTGACATTTACGGATACCATTGCGTCCATGAACAACAGAGTGTTTACTTATGAGGCAGTGGGATATGACAAGCTGCTGCAGCAGACAGAGAGGGCTGCCATAGACTCTGTGAAGATTTCCAATGACGGAAGTGTGGCGAAGGATGGATGGAAGATAACTACAAACATGACCTCATCAAGCGACCGTCAGGAGGAAGGAAATGAGGAAGATCCGGAAGGAATCACCATTTCCGGAATCAGCAGTATTTGTAACAATGACTATGCAGATGTATATACCGGAGAGGCAAAAAACCCGGAGATCGTCATCAGCTTCGGCAGAACCCTTCAGGCCGCTGCCTTTAAGGTGACAGCCGCTGACGATAAAACAGCAGTCAGGAAATTTGAAGCCTATGTAAGCCAGGACGGAAACCAGTGGACCCCTGTAAAAACAGGAACACTGTCCTATTCACGGGATACGGCTGTTTCCTATTTTAACAAAGAGGGGGATTCCTGGCTGTATACCTACGACGCGGCTTATCTGAAGCTGAAAATCAAGGGCCAGAGTGCGGTCTCCCTGTCAGAGATAGATATTTTAGGACCTACGGGAGACAATGTAGAGCTGCTGGATAAGGGAATCGGCATCCTGGATGAAGATTACAGCTATGATGCTGAGGGCGGCAGAATACCGGCAGGTTCCCTGATCTTTACAGGGGAATATAAAGGAAATCCTTCCTATAATGTGGTAAAACTGTATGATCAGAATGGAAATATCCTGGATGGTTCCCAGTTGATCTTTGCAGAGGTTCCGGCAGAAGGGGAATTAGGTGAGGTCTCCTCCGGTACCTGGATCTACTATATGGAACCGGATCAGATTCCATCCGGTGTGACAAGTGTCAGAGCGGAATTATACAGAGTGGACGATGCGCATACAAATGAAGGGGAGCGTCTTGTGAGTGATACACTGCCTATGGAAGTGCCTGACCCGCTGCCGCCCATTCATTTGAAGGACAATCATGAGGAGGGGAACGGATGAAAAGAATGAAGAGCTTATGTATGGTCCTGATTTTGGCCCTGTTCGTGACTTATATACCCGTGCGCGCCGCAGAGCAGGATGATACAATGATCAAAATGCAGCAGAAGGATACGAGCCAGGTGGAGCTGGCTCTGTACCCCAATGCAGATATGATAAAGAACCACGCAACAACACTCAGGATTCAGATGCAGATAAAGGAGACGGAAAGCGGGAGTATCCGTGATGTCCGGTTTGCTTTCTCAGAGGATTTACAGAATGATTGCAGAATCCGGGAGGCTATTTATGAAAACGGTATTCTGGACATTTATCTGTCATCATCAGGCGCTTTGTTTGAACAGGCCCGGGATGTGACAATCGGTACAATTTCAGGGACTCCCAGCAATGAAATGTTCCGGGCTTTTGTAATGCCTGAGAGCATAACGTTTGTGGACCAGAGCCATCAGATGAGATATGTGGATGAGGGAGTGCTGCAGGGGATATCTTATGAATGGGCAGTAGGGGAAAAAGTACCGGACAACCCGGATTACCCAGACAACCCGGATAACCCGGACAATCCAGACAACCCAGATAATCCAGATCCGGACAACCCGGATAATCCAGATAACCCGGACAATCCAGATCCGGATAATCCGGATAACCCAGACAATCCAGACAACCCAGACAATCCAGATCCGGACAACCCGAATAACCCGGACAATCCAGACAACCCGAATAACCCAGATTATCCAGATGGAATATGCACAGCTTTCACATACGAGGAACTGGAAAAAGGTCTGGCGGATACCAGTGTTACAAGCCTGATCTACAAGAGCAAAGACGGAAACGGTTTAACCGGGGAACAGCAGAAGACCGTGTTCAAAAGCCTGAAAGGGACAGAAAGAACCCTCACCGTTATGGCAGAAGAGGACAACAGGCTTTTGTATTCCTGGAAATTTACCGGAACGGGAATTGCAGATCCGGATATTGCCATGGATTTTACCATTGCCCAAGAGAAAGAAAATAAAAAGGCCGGCAGCCTTATGGCCAAGGGATCAGAGAATTTATATCTGGAATTTGCCCATGAAGGAGAGCTTCCGGGACTGGCTGAAATTGAAATTTATGCAGGCAGCAGTTTTAAAGATGGACAGAATCTTTACCTGTATTATTACAATACCGAGAAGAATGCAATGGAACCGGTACAGAAGAATATTAAGGTTGTGAACGGATATGTGACAGTGCAGATAAAACACTGCTCCACCTATGTTCTCACCACAAAGCAGATCCGCAAAAGTGAGCAGTTCCCTGCAGTGATTGTGGATAAAACGGATAACACGAAAAAGACACCTGCGAAACCGGCAGCAAAGACAGCAGCCAAAACAGCTAAAACAGGAGATTCCTCCCCAGTGGAAGCAATGATCCTGCTGGCAGGACTCTCTGCGGCAGTCATGATTATTAGCCGGAGGAGCAGAAAAAAGAATATTTAAGAAAAAACAGCATCGGCATATCAATTCCTGGGCCGATGCTGTTTTTGCGTGCGGAAATTTTTTTTAGGATAGGTGTTGACAGGTGTGTATCTAATGTGTATAATGAGTATATACAATAAACGATATATATACACGCGCGCACAGAAAGTTGAGAAGTAAGGATGAATATTATAATCAGCAATACAAGCGGGAAGCCCATATACGAACAGATCACGGAGCAGATAAAGCAGGCAATCATGAGAGGCCAGCTAAAGCCGGGGGAGTCACTTCCATCCATGCGCCTTCTGGCAAAAGAACTCCGCATCAGTGTGATCACCACGAAGAGAGCATATGAGGAATTAGAGAGGGATGGATTTATTTGTTCTCAGGTCGGCAAAGGCAGTTTCGTAGCGGATACAAACCATGAGCTTGTGAGAGAGGAGCAGTTAAAGGAAATAGAAGGTTTATTGGAAAAAGCTGTAGAAAAAAGCAAGATCAATGGAGTAGAACTGGAAGAATTGACAGAGATGCTTAGAATGCTCTATGAGGAGGAATAAAAATGGAAGCAGCGATCAGAATTGAAGGTCTGGTGAAAAACTATGAAAAATTCTCACTGGACCACATTAATTTAGAAATTCCAAAAGGAAGTATTGTAGGGCTGGTTGGAGCAAACGGAGCCGGTAAGACCACCCTGATCAAGTGTATTCTCGGAATCATAAAAAGAGATGCCGGTGAAATCTATGTGGACGGCGAGAAACTGGAAGAAAAGAATGACAACTGGAAAAACCAGGTGGGTATGGTTCTGGCAGAAGCAAACTTCCATGAGACCATGAACGCTGTACAGATTGGCAGGATCATGGAGAACATTTTCAGCCAGTGGGATGCAGGACTGTACGAAACATATCTGAATGACTTTAAGCTGGAACATAAAAAGCTGATTAAAGATTACTCCAGAGGAATGAAAATGAAGCTGCAGATCGCAGTAGCGCTCTCTCACAGAGCCAAGATTCTTATATTTGACGAGGCAACCAGCGGCCTTGATCCTCTGGTTCGCGATGATCTGCTGGATATCCTGCTGGAATACATTCAGGATGAGGCACATACAGTGCTCCTGTCCTCGCATATTATCAGTGATTTGGAGAAGGTATCCGACTATATAGCATTTATCCAGAACGGCAGGCTGCTTTTTGTGGAGAATAAAGACGAGATCCTTTACCGTTACGGTGTGGGAAAATGTTCCAAAGAGGATTACAGCACACTGGATAAAGAAGGAATCCTGCGGTTGAAAAGAGGCGTTTTAGGCTACGAATTTTTGGTGCAGGACAGACAGGCGTTTATGCGCAGATATCCGGATATGGTAGTGGATGCTCCGGATATTGAGGATGTTCTTCTGCTGCTGGAGAAAGGTGAGGTGGTATCATGAAAGGGCTTATACTCAAAGATATATACAGTATCAGAATCAGGCAGAAAACATATGTACTATTATTTTTATTTTTATGTGTGTTTGGCTACGTGATGAAGAGTCCAGGATACGTGGGTGTTATGTGCATTGTGGTATTCTTAACGACGATGCTCAGTCTGTTCAATTCGGATCAGTATTATCATTGGGACACCTATGCTGCTTCATTTCCTCTGGGAAAAAAGATGATTGTACAGGCAAGATATATGCTGGTTATTATTATGACTTTAGCGATTGCTTTATTTTCAATAGTAATATCCGGAGTAACGGCAGCACTTTTGGGTATGTCTGTAGCAGACCAGGTACTCAGTACTGTTTCCGGCTGCATGGCTATCCCTATTTTTACAGGTATTGTCATACCTGTAATCTATAAACTGGGTGTGGAGAAAGGCAGGATAGTTTTCATGATGCTTTTCATGATCCCGTTTTTAGCACTGACGCTTTTAAAGGATTTGATACAAGGGACAGCTGTGGAAAAACTTCTGGTTAACCTTCAGCAGAATCCTAACGGACAAGTAATAATCGCAGGTATACTTTTAGCAGTAAGTATTCTGGTTTTAGCAGTATCTTACATGATTTCAATCAGGATATACAGCAATAAGGAATTCTGATTCAGAAAAGAACCTGGTTTGCCCTGCATTGTCATACAGACGTGATAATTGTTTTCTTGACTTTAAAATTATACAGTGATACATTATTCTTAGTGTAAAAAACTGGATAAGTAAAAGTACGGAGAGTGGGAAAATGTCACAGGAAGAAAAGCTGCTGCGGGCAAAAAAAGTGATTGAAAACAGCAGGTATCTGGTATGTCTGCTGGGAATGCGGGTGAGCAGCCAGTGCGGATGCACAAACTGGAGATCAGACCAGGATGCGTATGATATTGAAACCAGATACGGATGTTCCCCTGAGGAAATGTTCAGTGCTGAGTTCTATAATACGAGAGTGACGCAGTTTTATGACTTTTACAAACGGGAAATCCTCAGCAAAAGAGGAAGAATCAATGAAGGTATGAAGATTCTGAAGCGTTTGGAGGACAGGGGAATCCTGCAGGCTGTCATTACCCGTGATATCTACTCCCTGCCGAAAAGGGCAGGATGCAAAAAGGTCCTGGAGATCCACGGAAGCATTTACCGGAATGTATGTCCGAAATGCAGAACGAAATACCCCATGAAAGCAGTGGCAGAGTGTGCAGGAACTCCCAAATGTACCAAATGCGGCACAACCATCCGCCCGGAGGTATGCCTGCGGGGAGAAATGGTGAATAACGCACTTCTGACCCGTGCGGTTGACGAGGTGGGAATGGCAGATACCCTGCTGCTTCTGGGATGCAGCATGCATTCGCAGCTTGCAAAGACATATGTAAAATATTTTGAGGGGGATAAGGTAATCCTCATCAACGACCAGGATCACTATGCGGATACGGCAGCCGATCTTGTAATTGATGGTAAGGCCATGGATATTATGAGCAAATTGGGATTGTAAAAGAGAAAAGGCTTGCATATGCAGGCCTTTCATACTGTAGACCCCCGGCTGGCAGCCGGGGGTCTTTTTTTAATGGAAATATACAATAAATATTATTTTGCCATATGTAATATTGCTGAATTTTCAGGAATGGGGTGAGAAACGGTGGACAGCAAGTTGTTAAGAAGATATAATTAGATTGCTGTTGACTCTTTCCAGCAGGAAGGAGGTGGCATAATGCACTACATAGATTCATTTTTTATTTTTGTCATGGCGGGTATAGTTTGTTACTATATTAGTAAATGGTTAGACAGAAAAAAATAACAACAGCTAGCCTGGGTTATCCTACCCTATAAAGGAAAAAGAAACCCCAGGAAGATAGCGCTTCCTGGGGTTTCGCTTTTGTGACATAACACACATAGATTCATTTTCTGTTATTTTTATATTAAACTAGAATAACTTAAATGTCAAGAAATACATATAATGTTTTTTGGCAAAACCATAAAATGGGGTTTGACTTTGCAAAATCTTGCTTATAAAGGTTTTCTTAGAATTTACCTTCTTTAGCCGCTTCCTCAACAGCCACAGCCACAGCCACAGTCATACCAACCATCGGGTTGTTACCTGCGCCGATCAGGCCCATCATCTCAACGTGAGCCGGAACAGAAGAAGAACCGGCGAACTGTGCGTCAGAGTGCATACGTCCTAAAGTATCAGTCATGCCGTAGGATGCAGGACCTGCTGCCATGTTGTCCGGATGCAGGGTACGTCCTGTACCGCCGCCGGAAGCAACGGAGAAGTATTTTTTGCCGGCTTCGATACGCTCTTTTTTGTAGGTACCTGCAACCGGGTGCTGGAATCTGGTCGGGTTGGTGGAGTTACCTGTGATGGAAACGTCAACGTCTTCCTTCCACATGATAGCAACACCTTCACGTACATCGTTAGCGCCGTAGCAGTTAACTTTTGCACGAAGTCCCTCAGAGTAAGATTTTCTGAATACTTCTTTTAATTCGCCTGTAGCATAGTCGTATTCTGTCTCTACATATGTAAATCCGTTGATACGTGCGATGATCTGTGCAGCGTCTTTTCCAAGACCGTTTAAGATAACGCGCAGAGGCTCTTTGCGGACTTTGTTTGCTTTCTCAGCGATACCGATAGCACCCTCAGCAGCAGCAAAGGATTCGTGGCCGGCCAGGAATGCGAAGCACTGAGTATCCTCTTCCAGAAGCATTTTTCCTAAGTTTCCGTGTCCGAGACCTACTTTACGCTGGTCAGCAACAGAACCCGGGATACAGAAAGCCTGAAGTCCTTCACCGATAGCAGCAGCAGCGTCAGAAGCTTTTTTGCAGCCTTTTTTGATCGCAATGGCAGCACCTACGGTGTATGCCCATTTTGCATTCTCAAAGCAGATCGGCTGGATGCCTTCTACCATTTTGTAAACATCGAGACCTGCAGCTTTTGTTACTTCTGCAGCTTCTTCGATGGTGTTAATGCCGTATTTATTCAGAGCAGCAAGAACTTGTTTTTCTCTTCTTTCATATGATTCAAATAAAGCCATTAATTTATCCTCCTATTCTTTCTATGACAGATGTTGCAGTGTATGTATAATTATTCTTTTCTCGGGTCAATGATCTTCACTGCATCGTCAACGCGGCCGTACTGTCCCTGAGCTTTTTCATATGCTGTGTTTACATCATCGCCTGCTTTGATGAAGTCCATCATTTTTCCGAAGCTGATGAATTTGTAGCCGATGATCTCATCCTCTTCATTTAAAGCGATACCAGTAACGTAACCGTCTGTCATTTCCAGATAACGAGGTCCTTTTTTCAGGGTACCGTACATAGTACCGATCTGAGAACGAAGACCTTTTCCTAAATCCTCCAGACCTGCACCGATAGGAAGTCCGTCTTCAGAGAATGCACTCTGGGTTCTTCCGTATACAATCTGTAAGAATAATTCTCTCATAGCAGTATTGATAGCATCACATACAAGGTCAGTATTCAGAGCTTCCAAAATGGTTCTTCCTGGTAAAATCTCAGATGCCATAGCTGCAGAGTGAGTCATTCCGGAACATCCGATCGTCTCAACCAGTGCCTCCTGGATTACACCATCCTTTACATTCAATGTTAATTTACAGGTACCCTGCTGCGGTGCACACCAGCCAATACCGTGTGTTAAACCGGAGATGTCCTTAATTTCTTTTGCCTGTACCCATTTTGCTTCTTCCGGGATTGGAGCTGCGCCGTGGTTAACACCCTGATGTACCTGACACATTGTTTCTACTTCGTGTGAATAAATCATTTTAAAACTCCTTTCAAGAATATATTTACTTCAAGTGCGTTAGAAATTTAACGTCCTATTCCAATTCATTTTCTCACAAAGTGACAAAAAAATCCAGAGTTATTTTTTAAAAAAGTAAAATTAAAAGCGGTCTGTCCCTGTAAATGGTAAAATATGGCGGGACACAGTTTTTCACAAATCAAAAATATGTTCTTTTCGATTCATTTAAGGTTGATTATTTACACGGAAATCCAAACATTTGTTGTTTCGGTTGACAAAGCCAATTGCTCCTGTTAATATAGTTAAGTAAATTTAATTAAATTAGCAAAACTAATAAGCGGGAGGATGCATATGGATCTTGTAAAAGAAATCAATGATTTCTACTATCACATGGCTCTGTACGAGCTGCAGGTGATGAATGGAAATGATTATTATAACGGGCTTTCCTACAACAGCCTTTTGTACATCAATGTGATGGAACAGATGGAGGAGTGCACAGTCAGCAAGATGGCCGATGTGCTGAAGATCACAAAATCCGCCGTGACCCTGAAGATCAATGAACTGGTAAAACAGGGCGTGGTGGTAAAAAAACAGAGCGAAAAAGACAAGCGGGTCTATTTTCTGGAGTTAAGCCCCCATATGGAGCAGATCGTGGGAGTATATGACCAGGTATTTTATAAAATAGAGAGGGAATTAAAAGAGAAATATCCGCAGGAGCAGTTAGAGATGTTCGGGGATGTGCTGAAGACCATCAGCGGATACCAGTGGAGGGATATGCAGGATGATTGATCAGGGACTGGAAAGAAAAATAACGGTTCCCTCTATCCTGAAATTCGCTCTTCCCTCCATGGTCATGATGGTCGTTATGTCCCTGTATACCGTGGTGGACGGTATGTTTGTGTCAAGGCTTGTGGGCACGGACGCTTTCTCTGCCGTGAATATCGTATATCCTCTGCTCAGCTTTGTGATCGCTCTGGGGACCATGTTCGGCACCGGCATCACTGCCATTGTGTCAAGAAAGCTGGGAGAGGGAAAGCAGCGGGAGGCCAATGAAAACGTAACGTTTATCACTCTGTTTGCCGTGGGGCTGGGCATTGTGATCACGGTTCTCTCCTTTATATTCCTGGAAAGGCTCATTTACATGCTGGGTGCGGATGAGGATATCTACGCATACTGCTATGCCTATGCCTTTCCCCTGCTTTTCTTTCAGCCGGCCAATATACTGCAGCTGGAGTTCCAGAGCCTCTTTGTGGCAAACGGAAAACCACATATCGGCCTTACCGTCACAGTGGCGGGCGGACTGGCCAATGTGATACTGGATTATGTCTTCATCGGTGTGTTCCACATGGGAATTGCCGGTGCAGCGGTGGCTACGGGAATCGGCTACTGCATTCCTGCATTTTTCAGTGTTTTTTACTTTACATTTAACCGGAAGGCGCAGCTTCATTTTGTAAAGCCAAAGGCAGACTGGAGGGTACTGCTTACATCCATGACAAACGGCTCCTCAGAGATGGTGAGCAATCTGTCAGGAAGTATCACAACCTTCCTGTTCAACATAATCATGATGCGTCTTGTGGGAAATGAAGGTGTCGCGGCAATATCCATTCTGCTGTATCTGGACTTTGTGCTGATCGCCATAAGCCTTGGGTATTCCATGGGAGTGGCACCGCTGTTCAGTTATAATTACGGCGGGGGAAATGTGGCGAAACTACGAAAATTATATAAGATCAGCATCGGATTCTGTATGGGTGTGGGTGCGGTGATGACAGTGGGAACCCTGCTGTTTTCCGGAAATCTGGCCGCTGTTTTTGCCCGGCGCGGCAGTCAGGTCTATGAACTTGCCACTGCGGGACTTTTGGTTTATGCGTTTGGGTATCTGTTCAAGGGATTTAATATCTTCAGCTCAGCTATGTTTACCGCCTTTGGGGATGGGAAGGTTTCGGCAGTCCTGTCTTTTATGCGGACGCTGGTGTTTCTTGTCATCTTTTTGATCGGATTTTCCGTACTGTTCGGTGTGAGCGGAGTCTGGAGTGCGTCCGTGGCGGCAGAGCTTATGGCATTTGCCCTGGCTGTGTTCTATACCGTTAAAAAAAGATCCGTATATCACTACCTTCCCTGAGCGGGAATGATGGACGCGGATACGCGAATATAGTATAATGAAGATACGAAAATTCCGGAGTCCGTGAAGAGACCGGGGAAGGCGGTGCGTGCTTGAAGGGATGGGAAATGCTTCTTCTGCCGGCAGCGGCAGTGCTGATGGTTTTTTTGGGAACCACATATGTGAGAAAAAAACATGAAACAGGCAGAAAGGAGATTGGATACAAAGTCTCTGCCACACTGATGGCTGTGCTTCCGGCGCTTTACCTGGCAATTCGGGAGCAGAACCGAGTCTCCCTGCTCATAGCAGCGGGAACGCTCTGCTGCATGGCTGCCGATGCGCTTTTGGAGGTACAGTTTGTGACAGGTGCCGCCGTGTTTGCTGCGGCTCATCTGTTCTTTATCGCAGGGATGCTGTGCCTGGTATCACCGGGCCTGTTTACGCTGGTATTGTTTGCCTGTGTGTACGCAGTACTCTTTGCCATACTCAGGCCGTATATCAGAAAACTTGGGAAGCTGGCGGTTTTGGGGGCGCTGTATGTGGCGTTTCTCTGTGCCATGTTTTCCATGGCGGGGACTGTGTTTTTTGAAGATCCGGGGCTGTCCGGCGGGGCTGCGGCTCTTGGCGGGGCCGCGTTTGTCGCATCGGATACCATACTGGCTGTGAATCTCATAGGGGAAAAGAACAGCAGAAAATTAGATAAAATACTTCTGGTTTTGTATTACAGCGCGGTTTACCTGCTGGCTGTGTGCAGATATTTACCGGGATGAAAAAAGGAGGAAGGCTGTGTGCAGCTTTCCTCCTTTTTTCAGCTGTAACTGTGGTCCACCTGGATCACTGCGTAGTAGCAGCCCCGGAGCCCGCGGATCTGGTCTTTGACCTTGTTTACCACGTCCACTTCAGTCATTGAGAAATCATGGGGAATGACCAGGTCGAAGATCAGATTGGAATGGGTGGGGCCTTCCACCACACGGAAATCATGCATATTCAGCCGGGGTGAGATTTCGGCGAGGATGCGGTTCACCTCCGCCTTCAGTTGATTGATATGGACATTGTCTGTGACTACCGGGTCCATATGTATGGTGGCGGAACAGTGCAGCTTTTCCTGAAGCTCCTTCTCAATGTTGTCTATCTCGTCGTGAATCTGTAAAATGTCACCGCTTGCGGGCACCTCCGCGTGCAGGGATATCATCAGTCTGCCCGGTCCGTAGTCGTGGACGATCAGGTCATGGATGCCCTGGACTGTGGGATGGGCTGTGACAAGAGATTCTATGCTTTTTACAAAGTCTTCCTTGGGCGGTTGTCCCAGAAGCGGGTTCATGGTCTCTCTCAGAGCCTGGATGCCGGTGTAGAAGATAAAGAGTCCAACCAGAATACCGCACCATCCGTCAATGAGGATACCCGTATACCGCCCCACCAGTGTGGCTGCCAGGACAACGGCCGTGGATACGGTATCACTGAGGGAATCCGCAGCCGTGGCGGACATGGCCGCGCTGTCCAGTTTTCTGCTCAGGGCCTTATTATAGTATGCCATGTACATTTTTACCAGGATAGAGGCGCAGAGGATGGCAAGGACCAGAGGACTGCTGTCCACCGGGGCGGGGTTTCTGAGCTTCTCAAAGGATGACTTCACCAGCTCAAAGGCCATGATCAGCACAGCGATTGACACAAAAAGGCCGGATATATACTCAATCCTGCCGTGTCCGAAGGGGTGTTCCGGGTCCGGCTTCTGGCCTGACATCTTAAAACCAATCAGGGTGATGACAGAGGAACCGGCGTCCGAGAGGTTGTTGAAGGCATCGGCCGTGATGGCAATGGAACCGCTGAGCATACCGGCTGCAAATTTTCCGGCAAACAGTACAAGGTTGAGAAAAATCCCCACCGCACCGCTTAAAATACCATATGCCTGGCGCACCCGGGGCATGGCAGTGTTTTTATAATCCTTGATAAACAGACGTGATAATAACTGAATCATATAGCTCCCTCCAAATATTGGTTTTGTGAAATTCTCTGTTTATTTTATACGAAAGTTTGGAAAGACGCAAGAAAGCAGGAAAAAGATTTACATTCTCGGGTGCGAATGATATGATAAAAAGGAATAAAATTGCAGATAACACAGGGGGGAAATACATATGAAAAAGAGAATGAGATATATCTGCTGCCTGATGCTGGCAGCTTCCTTGACTGCCGGACTTCTGGCAGGATGCGGAAATGATACGGCCGGTACGAAGGATAAAAGCACAACAGAGGATAAAGCGCAGACAAAAGAAAAGGAACAGGACAGCCAGGAGAAAACCGGAGAAGGGGAGCAAGAGGATGCAGTGAAGCTGAATCCCGACAAACCGCTCTCCATCACGATCTGGCATTATTATAACGGTGCCCAGCAGGTGGCGTTTGACGAGCTTGTCAATGAATTCAACGAGACGGTTGGAAAAGAAAAGGGCATTTTTGTGAAAGGCTACAGCCAGGGAAATGTGAATGAACTGGAAGACGCAGTGATGGCCTCCATGAACGAGGAGGTGGGGTCTGAGGAAATGCCCAATATTTTCTCAGCCTATGCGGATGCCGCCTATACGGTGGACAAAAGGGGAAAGCTTGCGGATATCTCAGCCTACATGTCAGAGGAGGAGCTGGATTCCTATGTGGATTCTTATATAGAGGAGGGAAGAATCGGGAAAGGCAATACGCTCCGCATTTTCCCCACAGCGAAATCCAGTGAGATCTTTATGATGAATAAGACAGACTGGGACAAATTTGCGGAGGCATCCGGCGCCTCCCTGGATGACCTCTCCACCCTGGAAGGGGTGACGGAGACGGCGCAGAAATATTACGAGTGGACAGATTCCCTGACCCCTGACGTGCCGGAGGACGGCAAGGCTTTCTATGGAAGGGATTCGGTTGCCAACCTCTTTGTCATCGGTTCCAAGCAGTTCGGCCAGGATATCTTCCGGGTGGAGGACGGCAAAGCTTCCGTTTCGGCGGACCGGGAAACCATGAAAAGAATCTGGGATAACTTCTATGTGCCCTTTGTGAAGGGATATTTTACGGCGTACGGAAAATTCCGTTCAGACGATGTGAAGATCGGCGAGATCCTGGCATTTACAGGCTCCTCCACGGCGTCCATGTATTTTCCGGACGAGGTGGAGCAGGAAGACAGTGCCTACCCTATAGATTATGTGGTCCTGCCTGCGCCCTCCTTTGCAGAGGGAGAGAATTATATTGTGCAGCAGGGAGCCGGAATGGTGGTCACAGAGACCACAAAGGAAGAGGAATACGCCTCCGTATTGTTTTTAAAATGGTTCACAGAGTCAGAGAACAACATCCGTTTCAGCTGCGCTTCCGGCTATCTTCCGGTGAAGAAAGAGGCAAACAGTCTGGGGGCGGTTGACAAGGTAGTGAAAGAACAGGGACTGGAAATCCCGGATAAGACCTATGATGTCCTGGATAGCCTGTTCGGCACGCTTGAGACAGCAGTGCCTTATACCACCAAGGCGTTTGAGCACGGAACCGAGGCCAGGAAAGTTCTGGAATACAATCTGGCTGACAAGGCGGCAGAGGACAGAGCAGCTGTACAGGAGCTGATCGCCCAGGGGCAGACGCTTGAGGAAGCCTGTGCCTCATATATATCGGAGGAATCCTTCCAGAACTGGTATAACGACTTTGTGGCAGCTTTGCAGAATACCATGAATAAAGCAGAATGAGGCGGAATAGATAATGAGGAAAAGAAAGTGGACGATATTGGCTCTGTTTTGTATCCCTCTGATTGCGGTACTTGTGATACAAAGCCTTCTTTCATACGGAACAGTCCTGATCGGCGGTACCATGCGGCTGCTGGACTCCTATGCTGTGGGAATGATGGAGCAGACAGTGGAGAACAGGAAGATCACCTTGGAAAACAATATGGTCCAGCACTGGATGGAAGTCAGTGAATTTGAAGAGAAGATCACCAGAGAGCTTAACAGTCTGCTCTCATCCAACAGGACTTCCGTGGAAGACTTTCTGGGGGACAGTGTCCTCCAGAAAAAGCTTCTGCAGAATACAGCCATGTCCAGCCTGTACCAGCTCAGGAAAAATGAGGTGACAGGCAGTTTTATGATCCTGGCAAATAAGGACGGGATAAATGAGGAGGGCAGCATGACCTGTAAGGGCTATTATTTCAGGGATGCTGACCCATCTGCAAATTCTCTGGATTACTCTGATGTGCTCATTGAGCGGGGAGGCAGGGATATTGTCCATCAGACCGGGGTTGCTCTGGACAGCTACTGGACTACAGATTTTACATTTGGACCCTCAGGGCAGAACTCCAGGGATGATTTTTTTTATAAGCCCTTTGAAGCGGCAGAGAAAAATCCGGATGCCAGCTATGCTAATCTTGGATACTGGAGCGACCCTTTTTCCTTAAATGAGGGAAAGAGCGGCGGAGAATACCCGGCTGTCACGTATTCCGTGCCCCTGATCAGTGACGGTGTGGTGTACGGGGTTATGGGAGTGGAGATATCCGCCAGCCATATTCAGGATATGCTGCCGTCCAGTGAACTGAATAAAAATGAACAGAGCGGCTATATGCTGGTAAAGAGCACCGAGAAGGACCGGTGGGCGCCCCTTGTGGCTTCCGGTATTCTGGGGGAACGGCTCAAAGCAGCGGGAACGGTCCTGCGTGTGGAGGAGAGTAAGTTTGATCAGGTCTATGTCCTCAATGAGGATAAGGCCGACGGGGAACTCTACGCGTCAGCCAAAAAGCTGCATCTCTATAACACAAACACCCCCTTTGAGGATGAGGAATGGTTTCTGGTAGGCGTGCAGAAGGATGATGCCATATTCGGGATCGGACGGCAGATTCTGTGGAAGGTGCTGGCAGCTATTCTGGTGGCCCTGGTATTCGGCATAATCTGTACATATCTGGTGGCAAGCCACGTGACAGACCCCATCCGGCGCCTGGCAGAATGTATACGCAGCAGCGCCGGTAAGAACCTGGAGCAGTTTAAGACCTCCGGAGTATCCGAGGTGGATGAGCTTTACGATGTGGTGAAAAACCTGACCAGCCGGCAGGAGCAGGCTGAGAGGGGGCTTACAGAGGAGAAGGAGCGCTACCGGATCGCCCTGCAGAGCAGTGATGATATTTTCTTTACTTATGATCTGAGCGGAGGGGAGATTGAGCTGTTCAACTACCCCGAACGGGACGGGCAGGCAGTCAGATACAGAATAACAGAAGAAATGGATCGGCTGGAAACCCGTACATATCCGGAGGACAGCAGGAAGCTGGAACAGGCATTCTCGGGAGATGAGGATGTGATCTATGTGGAGTTCCGGGGAAAACGCGACAGCACGGAGGATTACCGCTGGAGGCTGTTAAAGGGTGAGGTGATCAAGGACGAAAATGGCAGGAAGACTAAGATCATCGGCAGTATCCGTGATATCCACGAACAGAAGATACAGGAACTCAGGGAGATTGAGTCTGCGAAGCGTGACCCCATAACAAAGCTGCATACCCAGAGAGAGGGACGCCGGTATCTGACGGAGGTACTCACACGGGGCGACAGCGGCTGCATGGTGCTTCTGGATCTGGATGGATTCCGCATTCTCAATGAGACCTACGGCCTTATCTTCGGGGATGTGATCCTGGAGGAAATCGGCACGCTGCTGCTTGCTAAAAAGGAGCGGTTCATGCAGACCCGGGAGCAGGAAATCCTGCTGGTGCGCCAGGGCGGGGATGAGATCCTTATCTGGCTTCCGGATTTTACCGGGGAACAGACCGTGCAGTTTATGGAGGAAGTGAGGGAAGAAATCTCACAGCTTTACCAGGGAGCGGAATTCCGCGTCCATGTATCAATCGGTGCCTGTATGAGGAATAACTCCAATCTGGGATATGTCCAGCTTCTTCGCAGGGTGCGCTGTGCGCTGACCTTTGCCAAGCAGAAAAAAGACGGAAAGGTGTATTTCTACCGGGAGATTCCAAGCCAGACCAAAGAGAATATCCTGACGGAGATCAACGATATAGCCAGCATCACCAGCGGACCTCAGCTCAATATGGTTTCTCTTACCCTGAATTTCTTTGATAAGGGGGGAGACATGGCATCCATTCTGGCTGTGCTTTTTGTGAAGATGGGCCGCTATTACGGGGCAACGGATATTCTCATGACTTCCGTGGACCGGGATTTCCATACCGCGTATATTTCCCACCAGTGGCACAGAGACCCGTCGGATCATCAGGAAAAGGACATGAAGCGTTTTACGGCAGAGGAGTTTAAAGCGCTGACGGAGCAGTATGGCTCTGAACCTTTCCTGCTGGACGGAAGAAAAATGACGGAGCGCCAGCGGAAATTCCTTATGATGCCAAAGACGAAACGGGGATTCAGTGTTCCCATGACAGACGGAGGAAAATATATAGGTTCCATCACGCTGACAGCAGAGGCAGACGCGGTTCTGTGGGATAAAAAAGAGCAGAGCAATATCCAGGAGGCTGCCAAGATCATTGAGAACAATCTGAACAAAGTACGTTACGACCAGGCGAGCAGGGCCAAGAGCGAATTCCTATCCAGAATGTCCCATGAGATCCGGACCCCTATGAACGCGATCATAGGTATGACGGAAATCGCCATGCAGGATAAGGAGGTGCCGCCAAAGGTACAGACCTATCTGGAAAAAATCAGCAGCTCTTCAGACTATCTTCTTTCGCTGATTAATGATATACTGGATATGTCCAAGATTGAGAGCGGCAAGATGAAGCTGGAGATGCTGGATTTTGACCTGGAGCAGTGGGTGAGGAACATAGATGATCTGATCGGGCCGCAGGCTGCGCAGAAGGGAATCTTCTATACAACGAAGACCCATTTGATACAGAAGTGGGTGATGGGAGATGCCATGCATCTGAAACAGGTGCTGATCAATCTTCTGGGAAATGCCCTGAAGTTTACAGGAAAAGACGGACATATCCTCTTTGTTGTAAGCCAGCGCCGGACGGCACCGGACAGGACAGAGATTTCCTTCTCTGTGGAAGATACCGGAATCGGAATCGAAGCGGAGGACCAGAAACGCATTTTCCATTCCTTTGAACAGGCAGGCGAGAGCACGGCCCGCAAGTTTGGCGGAACCGGCCTGGGGCTTGCCATCAGCAGCCAGCTTGTGCAGATGATGGATGGGGAGATCAGTCTGGAAAGTGAGCCTGACAAGGGCAGCAGATTCTCCTTTGCCATTGTCCTGAAGGACGGCACAAAGCAGGCGGAGGAAGAGGCGGTTCCCGGAGAGCTGGATGCCCTGCAGGGCAGACGGATCCTGGTGGTGGAGGACAATGAACTGAACGCGGAGATTGCCGGTTCTATTCTGAACCTTCACGGCATTGAGGCAGAGCGGGCGGTCAACGGGCTTTTGGGCGTGAAGGCATTTTCTGAGAAGGAGCCGGGATATTACGACGCGATTCTCATGGATATCCGCATGCCGGTCATGGACGGTTTGGAGGCCACTAAGGAGATACGGAAGCTGCCCAGAGAAGATGCCAGGACCATCCCGATCATTGCCATGACGGCCAATGCGTTTGATGAGGATATGAAAAAGTCCATTGAGAGCGGTATGAACGGCCATCTGGCAAAGCCCATTGACTTTAAGGAACTGATGCAGACGCTGCTGAGAGTCATAGGCAGCAGGAATTGACCCTTTTATTTTGGTAACTCTTATCTGCCGGGCAGATAATGGTTAATATAATTGTACAGGAGGTATTGATTTATGAGAGCAGAATTTGATGAGACACTGGTAACCGGCAATGACATGATCGATTCCCAGCACAAGGAGCTGATCGGCAAGATCAACCAGCTTCTGGAGAGCTGTGAGGATGGACAGGGGAAGGTAAAGGCAGTTAAGATGCTGGATTACCTGCTTGACTACACAGAATTTCATTTCAGTGCAGAGGAAAAGCTCCAGGAGGAGATTGAATATCCGGGACTGGAAAAGCACAGGGAAAAACATAACGAATTCCGCCAGGCAGTGAAAGAGCTCCAGGAGATGCTGGAGGAAGAGGAAGGTCCCACAGAGAACTTTGTAAAACAGGTGGAAAAAAATGTTGTGGACTGGTTATATGACCATATCAAGGGATTTGACCGCTCCGTGGCTGAATACAAATTTATGCGCTCCAATCCGGAGAGGCTGTAAAAAACATAGGGGGCGGGAGGCTTCAGGCTGTCCCGCTCCTTTTCTGTTAAATTTATAGAAAGGGTAAGAATGATGAGCGAAGAAAAATACTGGGAGGGAAAGCAGTACGCATTTTTCAGCCATAAGGACTGCGAATACTTCCCCTGCCATAAGACAAATGACCCGGAAAATTTCAACTGCCTGTTCTGCTACTGTCCTCTGTATGCCCTGGGCGACCAGTGCGGCGGAAATTTCCGCTATACAAAAGAGGGCATAAAAGACTGCAGCAAATGCGGCCTTCCCCACAAGCGGGACAATTTTGGGTACATCACAGGCAAATACAATGAGATCATGGAGATTGCAAAGAAGAACCGCAGGAATCCAGATAAGGAATGACCCGTGACAAATCTTCACATATGAGATCACAAAAGGGACGGATCTCATCCACAGCAGGTGTCAGGTCCGGTACCATACAGGACCAGGCACCTGCGGCTTTGGCGGCACGGATGCCGTTTAGACTGTCCTCCAGAATCAGGCACTGCTTGGGCGGTGTCTGTAGTTTTTCTGCGGCAGTCAGAAAGATCTCCGGGTCCGGTTTTCCCTTTGTCACCTCATCTCCGCAGACCGAGGCGGTGATATAAGGTGTGACACCTGCCATGTCCCAGTAACGGGAAGCCTCACTTCTGGCAGTGGAGGTGGCAACTGCAGCCGGGATCCTGTGATCCTTCAGATATGTAAGAAGCTCCATCAGTCCTTTCTTGAGGGGAACCCCATGCTTTTCTATATATTCTCTCTGATACTGTGTCCGGATGGCACGGCCCCGGTCATAGTCCACAGCTCCGTCAAACCACTTTTCAAAAAGTTTGCTGCTTCGTTCCCTTGTGCCTCCCCGCATCTGGCTCAGATGGTATTCTGTCAGGGTAAAGCCCATTTCCCGGCTGGCTTTTTCCCAGCCTGCCTTCATCAGGCGCTCTGTGTCGAACATCAGACCGTCCATATCAAAAATCACTGCGTTTATTTTCATTTTCCATATCTCCTGTAAAATTTTCTCAGACAAAAAAGCAAATCCATTATAGCATAGAATCCGGGAATATGCTAAACTTTTCGGGAGAGGAGATTCGATTACATATGAAGATCATAATTTCACCGGCTAAGAAAATGAATATAAATACAGATGAACCCTTTGAGACCACCACGCCTGTCTTTTTAAAGGATGCCCGGGTCCTGAGAGGAAGACTGCGGGAAATGGAGTATGGGGAACTGAAAAAGCTGTGGCAGTGCAATGACAAAATTGCAGAAGAAAATTTTATGAGGCTAAAGGAGCTGGAGCTGGATACGCATTTGACACCGGCTGTGCTGTCCTATGAGGGCATCCAGTATCAGTATATGGCACCTCAGGTGTTTTCAGAGAGACAGTGGGCGTATGTAAAAGAGCACCTGAGGATCCTGTCAGGACTTTACGGTGTGCTGAAGCCCATGGATGGCGTGATTCCTTACCGCCTGGAAATGCAGGCAAAATTAAGGACAGGGGATGCAAAAGACCTGTATGCCTTCTGGAGCGACAGGATTTACAGGGAGCTGTCGAAAGGAGAGGATTTTATACTGAACCTGGCCTCAAAAGAATACAGCAGGGCAGCAGAAAAATACGCAGGCAGAGAAACGCGCTTTGTCACCTGTATCTTCGGAGAGCTTCTGGACGGGAAGGTGAAGGTAAAGGGAACTATGGCGAAGATGGCCAGGGGTGAGATGGTGCGCTGGCTCTCAGAAAAGAATATCACGGAGCCGGAAGAGATCAAAGCGTTTAGCGGTTTGTCTTATGGATACGACGAGGGCCGTTCCACAGAGAATGAGCTGGTCTTTTTAAAATAATGTGATAAAAGAAAGCCCCCGAATCCCGGCAAAGGGATAAGGGGGTTACTGCGTGTCAGAAATCCCTGGTAATATTCTGCAGCCATTTGTAGCTCTTGTAATGCCGGTAAATAAAGGGCATTTTCACAAATTCATCCAGGCAGATGAGGAAATAGACCCACATAGGGGGAAGCTTCAGCAGGAAGGCGCTGATAAAGCCCAGGGGAACAGCGAACAGCCACATATCAATAAAGTCACAGAGGAATCCCCACCTGGAATCCCCGCCGGAGCGGAAGATACCGCAGATCACGGTGGTATTCATGGCCTGTCCCAGTACATAGTACATATTGATATAGAGCATGGTGCTCAGATATCCCTGCGCCGTTGGGGTCAGGTCAGCCATGTTCATAAACAGGGGGCGCAGAAGGAAAATAATGATTCCCCCCGCGATTCCGCTTAAAAATGTGATCTTGCAGAACCGTGTGGAATCCTCCTTCACCGTGTCCATAAACCCGGCGCCAATGGATTTGCCCAGAAGGATGGCGCCTGCGTTGGCAAGGCCGAAGCATACCACTGTGCCCAGATTCCTGGCTACGATCACCACGGCGTTGGCGGCCACCATGTCACTTCCCAGGTGTCCCATGATCACAGAGTACATGGAGAAGGCCACACCCCAGGAGACCTCATTTCCGAAGGCCGGCAGGGAGTAGCGTATAAAATCCTGAAACAGCAGCTTGTGGCGCTCAATAATGGTTTTTGGCCGGAACCGTATGGTCTTAAAACGGCAGGCATCCAGCAGACAGATGGCAAGCTCCACGCCCCTTGCAATGGTGGTTGCCATAGCGACTCCCACAATGCCCATTTTGGGAAGCCCGAACAGTCCGAAAATAAAAACAGCATTCAGAACAATATTCAGCCCCAGCGCAGATGCATTGGTGGCTGTGGCGAAGATCACCCGCTCTATGGAGCGCATGGTGCACAGATAGACCTGTGAGATGCTCATGAACAGGTAAGAGATACCCACGATCCTGAGATAGGGGATACCTGCGGTGATCAGCTCCTGGTCAGAGGTGAAGATCACCATGAGCAGTCTGGGGAAGAAACAGGCCAGTACAAAGAACAGGGAGGATATGAGGATCGACAGGCGCATGCCGATTCCCATGATCCGCTCAATGGTCTCAGTATCCTGTTTGCCCCAGTATTGTGCAGCCAGCATGATGACACCGGATGCTATGCCGGAGTAGACCAGATTCAGGATGAACATGATCTGGCTTGCCAGGGAACCGGCAGACAGGGCGGTCTGGCTGACCCAGCCCAGCATGATCACATCAGCGGAGCTTACCGCGGTGGTGATCAGATTCTGGATGACAATGGGCAGTGCCAGCCGGAACATATCTTTGTAAAAGGTGGATTGTCTTGTTGCAGCGATTTCCATTATGTAGAACCTCTCCTGATCCAAATAGTATTTTTGCAGTCTATCCTCTAGTATAATAGATTTTCCCGGAAATGTCATACAATAATTGGTGAAAAATCTATAATATTTTGACTTGTTCTTGTTTTTAAGAGGGTTTTTGTCTATAATGGAAAAAATAATGTGAATTTATATAAGGGAGAGAGAAGCCATGTATCGAGTATTGCTATTTGACCTGGACGGCACACTGACCGCATCCGGGGAAGGGATAACCAAGTCCGTTCAGTACGCCCTGCATAAGATGGGGAGAGAGGCGGAGGATTTGAAGGCGCTGGAGGTGTTTGTGGGCCCTCCGCTTCTGGAGCAGTTTATGCGATACTGCGGCATGTCAGAGGAGGAGGCGGTGCAGGCTGTCCGTTTCTACCGGGAACGGTACAATGTGACCGGCCTGTTTGAAAACAGTCCCTATGACGGCGTCAGGGAGATGCTGGAGACGCTGAGAGCCAGAGGATTTATACTGGGCGTGGCATCCTCTAAGCCGGACGGCATGGTAAAACGCATCCTGGAACACTTTGAGCTTTCAGAGTATTTCCATGAAATCGTGGGAAGCGACCCGGAGAAGATGAAAATGTCCAAGGCGGATGTGATCGAAATTATCCTTGAGAGACTGGGATACCGGGACAGAAGAGGGGAAGCGGTCATGATCGGGGACAGGGACCAGGATGTAAACGGCGCGGCTAAGGCTGAAGTTGCCTGCATAGGAGTCACATACGGATACGGCAGCTATGAGGAACTTTCACAGGCGGGAGCAGACAAGATTGTCCGGAGTGTAAAGGAACTGGAGGAGTACCTGCTGAATGGCTGAATGGTCAAGAGAAAAGAGGAATCAGATATGAATGGAAAGAAAATGTACGATATAGGAAAAGAACTGTTCTCCACCCCGGCTTATCCCGGGGACCCGGTGCCGGGAAAGACACCCTATTATGAGATAGAAAAGGGAGATGACTGTAATCTGACCGTGCTCACCATGGGAAGCCATAACGGCACCCACTTAGATGCGCCGAAGCACTTCTGTGCAGGAAAGCACGGAGTGGACAAAATCCCACTGGAAAAATGCATGGGAGTGTGCAGAGTCGCGGAATCTGCAGGCACAGTACAGGCGGAGGATATGGAACGGATGCTGGCGGACGGCACAAAAAAGCTGCTGGTGAAGGGGGATATTCTGCTGACGCCGGAAGCTGCCGCTGTGTGCGCCCGGGCAGAGCTGGATCTGATCGGCGTGGAGGACCAGACCGTGGGAGATTCGGAGACCCAGAAGGAGATACACAGAATACTTTTGGGAGCAGAGATCGTAATCGTGGAGGGACTTGTGCTTAAGGAGGTACCGCAGGGGGAATATTTCCTGGCAGCCCAGCCAATGAAAATGGCGGATCTGGATGGCTCACCGGTGCGTCCGGTTCTGATCGAGATATAAAAAAGGTGTCGGCAATTGCCGGCACCTTTTAAAATATTCAGGATACGGTTTCCCCGTTAAGGGATTCTGCCCCTGCGCCCTGCTTTTTTGGGTTGACCTGGGCAAGGATGATGGCAGCAAACATAAGTACACAGCCGGTGATCTCCTTGGCAGAGAGACTCTGGTGGAGAATCACCCATCCCGCCAGAACCGATACCACAGATTCCAGGCTCAGGATCAGGGAAGCGATGGTGGGATCACAGCCCTTCTGCCCGATGATCTGGAAGGTATAAGCCACTCCGCAGGAGAGGATTCCCGCATAGAGAATGGGCAGCCATGCCTGCAGGATATTGCTCATGCGCGGTGTTTCCAGCAGAAACATGGGAATTGCCGACAGAGCGGCAGATATAAAAAACTGGATGCAGGACAGCTTGGTTCCGCTGACTTTCACAGAAAAGTGATCCACGATCATAATGTGGATGGAAAAACAGAAGGAGCAGATCAAGATAAGAAAGTCTCCTTTGCTCAGGGAAAAGCTTCCTGTCATACACAGAAGATACAGACCCACCAGCGCGATCACCACGCTGATCCAGATGCGCAGCCCGGGCTTCCTTTTCAGAAAGATTCCCAGTATGGGCACAAGGATGATATACAAAGCTGTGATAAATCCTGCCTTGCCCACCGTGGTGTACTGAATGCCCACCTGCTGAAGAGAGGTGGAAATAAAAAGCATCAGGCCGCAGAGACCGCCGCCTATGAATAGATCACGGGGGCGGTCAAAGGTCTGTGAGGACCGGCTGCCGTCATGGTCCTTCCGGACATTTTTTCTGCCCAGAAGGAAGATGCAGGGGATGAGGACCAGGCCGCCCAGCAGGGTCCTTACCATATTAAAGGTATAAGGACCCACATAGTCCATGCCTACGCTCTGTGCCACAAAAGCCACTCCCCAGATAACTGCGGCGGTGAACAGCAGCAGAAAATTCTTGGATTGTTTTGCTGTCATGTAGAAAGCTCCTTCTTACTGTTCCAGGCTCTTATGGTACTCCTGCAGGGATTTCAAAGAGCCGTGTTCCTTACGGATCACTGCTGCGATGCCTTTGGCACTTGCCAGGGCAGCAGACATGGTGGTCAGGTAAGGTATTTTTTTATTGATCGCTGTTTTTCTCAGGTAGGAGTCATCGTATTTGCTCTGTTTTCCGGCCGGAGAGTTTACGATCAGATCCACTTCCCCGTTTACCATGGCATCGTAGATGTTGGGACGGCCTTCCTGCAGCTTCTTGAGAATCTTGCAGGGAACTCCGTTTTCTGTAAAATACTGTCCGCAGCCCTCTGTGGATACAATGGTGAAGCCCAGCTCCTGAAGCTGTTTTGCAACCTCCAGAGCCTGAACCCGGTCTCCCTTGTTGACACTTACCAGTGCGTTGCCGGACAGCGGAAGCTTGGCGCCTGCTGCCTCCTGGGCTTTGTAGTATGCCAGGCCGAAGGACTCGCTCAGGCCCAGAACCTCGCCTGTGGAACGCATTTCCGGTCCCAGAAGAGGGTCAACTTCCGGGAACATGTTGAACGGGAATACAGCTTCCTTGACACCGTAGTACGGATGTGCCTTTTCGGAGAAGGATGTCACGTCCGGGCGTTCCCCTGTCAGTTCATATGTCATGAGCTTTGTGGCGATATTGGCCATGTTGATGTTGCAGACCTTGGAAACAAGAGGCACAGTACGGGATGCACGCGGATTGGCTTCCAGAACGTAAACTTTTCCCTCGCAGATGGCATACTGCATGTTCATAAGACCTACAACGCCCATCTCACAGGCGATGGCTGTGGTGTACTCACGGATGAGCTTTTTGTTCTCCTCGGAGATCTCCACAGACGGAATCACGCAGGCAGAGTCTCCGGAGTGGACACCGGCCTGTTCAATGTGCTGCATAACGGTAGGAACAAAAGCGTGGGAGCCGTCAGAGATGGCATCTGTCTCACATTCCAGCGCGTTCTGCAGGAATTTGTCCATGAGGATGGGACGTTCCGGTGTCACATCAATGGCTGCTGCCATGTAGTCACGGAGCATATTGTCATCATATACCACTTCCATTCCGCGGCCGCCCAGTACATAGGAAGGACGAACCATCATAGGATAGCCGATGCGGTGTGCGATTTCCAGTGCCTCATCCACATTGACAGCCATTCCTGATTCCGGCATGGGGATATTCAGCTTCTTCATCATGGCATTGAACAGGTCACGGTCCTCAGCCATATCAATGACAGCCGGGGAAGTACCCAGGATGTGGGCGCCGCGTCTCTCCAGTTCCGCCGCGATGTTGAGCGGTGTCTGGCCGCCGAACTGTACAATGACACCCAGCGGTTTTTCCTTATTATAGATAGACATGACATCTTCTACGGTCAGAGGCTCAAAGTACAGCTTGTCGGAAGTGTCGTAGTCTGTGGATACGGTCTCAGGGTTGCAGTTGACCATGATGGTCTCGAAGCCTAAGTCTCTCAGGGTAAAGGCAGCGTGTACACAGCAGTAGTCAAATTCAATACCCTGTCCGATCCTGTTTGGACCGCCGCCCAGTACCATGACTTTTCGTCCGTCTGATACGGGTGCTTTGTCCTCCCCGTTGTAGGTGGAGTAATAGTAGGCAGCAGGTTCTTCCACACCGCTTACCGGAACTGCATCCCAGCGCTCATTCATACCCAGCGCTTCTCTTTTCCTGAACAGTTCCCATTCATCCACGTCCAGAAGCTCTGCCAGATATTTGTCGGAGAAGCCGTCCTTTTTAGCCTGAATCAGCAGTTCATCGGGCAGGCTGCTGCCGCGGCAGGCCAGAATCTTTTCTTCCAGGTCAACCAGCTCTTTCATCTGTTCCAGGAACCACATTTTGATGCGTGTCATCTCATGCAGTTTGGCAAGCGGAGCGCCCTTGCGGATAGCTTCGTAGATGATAAACTGTCTCTCGCTGGTAGGCTCTGCCAGTTTCACATACAGCTCATCCAGAGTAAGCTCATGAAAATCCTTGGCGAATCCCAGACCGTAGCGGCCTTTTTCCAGGGAACGGATAGCTTTCTGGAGGGCTTCCTTATAGTTCTTGCCGATGGACATAACCTCACCCACAGCTTTCATCTGTGTGCCCAGCTTGTCCTCTGCTTTTTTGAATTTCTCAAAGGCCCAGCGCGCGAATTTCACAACCACATAATCGCCGGAGGGCTTGTAGTCTGCCAGGGAGCCTCCCTTATAATAAGGAATCTCTGCCAGTGTGAGTCCTGCAGCCAGCAGTGCGGACACATAGGCAATGGGGAATCCGGTCGCCTTGGAGGCCAGCGCTGAGGAGCGGGAGGTTCTCGGATTGATCTCAATGATGATGATACGGTCTGTCTTGGGATCATGGGCAAACTGTACGTTGGTTCCGCCGATGACACCGATGGATTCCACAATGGCGTGTGCCTGTTTTTCCAGACGGTCCTGTACCTCCTGGGAAATCGTCAGCATAGGAGCGGAACAGAAGGAATCACCTGTATGTACACCCATGGGATCAATATTTTCTATGAAACAAATGGAGATTTTTTTGCCTGTTGCATCGCGGACAACTTCCACTTCCAGCTCTTCCCATCCGATAACAGACTCTTCAATGAGAATCTGGTTCACCATGGATGCCGCAATACCGCGGGCTGCCACTTTTCTGAGCTCTTCCTCATTATATACAATACCGCCGCCGGTACCGCCCATGGTGTAGGCAGGACGGATGACACAGGGATATCCAAGCTCGGATGCAATCTTCACTGCCTCCTCAACGGTGTAAGCCGGTGCGCTCTTAGCCATCTCAATGCCCAGTTCGTTCATGGCTTGTTTGAAAGCGATACGGTCTTCGCCGCGGTTGATGGCGTCAACCTGAACGCCGATGACTTCTACCTTATATTTTTCTAAAACACCTGCGTTGTACAGCTCTTCGCAGAGGTTCAGTCCTGACTGTCCGCCCAGGTTTGGGAGCAGGGCGTCCGGTCTTTCTTTTTCTATGATCTCTGTGAGCCGGTCTACGTTCAGCGGTTCAATGTAAGTGACGTCAGCTGTTGCCGGGTCTGTCATAATGGTTGCCGGGTTGGAATTGACCAGTACGATCTCGTAACCCAGGCTTTTCAATGCTTTACATGCCTGTGTTCCGGAGTAGTCAAATTCGCATGCCTGTCCGATGATGATAGGTCCGGAACCGATAATCAGAATTTTGTGAATGTCATTTCTCTTTGGCATAGCTATCCTCCATTTTTTCTTTATGCTATAGAAACATGATAATAGAAGGCCTGTATATCACGCCTTCGGTCAGGGACAATTATAGCATAGTCATATATTTTGCCGCAAGAGTAAATAGGTCGAAAAAAGTAGATAAAATTTGCGGTTTGCGGTATACTCTTCAGGTAACCTGCATAAGGAAGGGGAATCCTATCGCCCAAAGGCAGGCAAAGAACAGAAGAACAGGAGTGAAACACACATGATAGCAGATAAGGAAGAAATCCATATCGGACAGGTCATAGTACATATTCTGGATTCCACAGTGGGCATGCCGGTACTGTCCGACAAGGTACTTGATTACGGTTCTGATTTTGCGGATTTTCTGAAAGCCCATATATTCAGGATCGACACAAGTGACGAGATACGAAGCTGCAGCTTTTCCGAGGAGGAGTCCACTATTTACAAGTACATGGAAGAATATGACTCTGAGAATTTTGTTGAGATTTCCAAGAAAACAGCCCAGGAGCTTTTCACCATCATGAACCAGAATATTGAGATTCCGCCCGCGGACCTTCTGGTGGCGGAATATCAGGTGGACCGTCATAAATATCTGGCACTTTTAAAAATGAATTACCGCACATCCTACACCCATATGACAAGTGCGGACCCCTGGGGCAACAACAATGACATTATCATGCAGAAGGCCATCCTGCCGGGAGAGACACAGAAGCTTTCTGAGGCGGCCCTGCTTGACCTGGGAGCACCTAAGTATGTGCGCCTGGTGGAGAAAAAGTATGATGTGAACGGCGTAAAGACCAATTATTTCTCAAAACTGTTTTTAAAATGTCAGGGCTCCCTGTCTGCCAAGACGCGGCTTTCCATTGTGAATAAAGCGGTGACGGATGTACAGAAAAAGTATTACAATGAGTCCGAGCAGTTTGAGGTGCAGATGGAGACCAAGAGCATCATCAATCAGGAGCTCTCAAGTGAAGGGGCACTGGATGTGCCTGTGGTTATAGAGAAGATCTTTAAGGAGCATCCCCAGATGAAGGAGGAGGTGCAGGAGAAGCTGGAGAAATACAATCTGGCCGAGACCCGGGTGGAACCACAGAATCCCACCACCACCAAAAAGTTCACAAAACAACACCTGCTCACCGACACGGGAATTGAGCTTAAAATCCCCATGGAGGAGTACAATAATAAGGATAAAGTGGAATTTATCACCAATCCGGACGGAACCATATCCGTTCTCATAAAAAACATCGGGAGCATTGAGAGTCGTTAATAAAATTGTGGCGTTTTATCAGACATTGTGATACAATATTTCAGCCGGAGGAGAAAAAATCCGGGATAAAAAAATAATGAGGTTGAGGAAATGGAAAGAGAAAAATTTTCTTCCAGACTGGGCTTTATCCTGATATCTGCAGGTTGTGCCATCGGTCTTGGAAATGTATGGCGTTTTCCCTACATAACGGGAAAGTACGGCGGTGCGGCGTTCGTTCTGATCTATCTGTTCTTTCTGATCGTTCTGGGGCTGCCGATCATGGTCATGGAATTTGCAGTTGGCAGAGCCAGCCAGAAGAGTATTGCCACGTCCTTCAATGTACTGGAAAAGAAGGGCAGTAAATGGCATATCTACCGATATTTCGGTATGGCAGGCAATTATCTGCTGATGATGTTCTACACCACCATCGGCGGCTGGATGCTGGCTTATTTTGTTAAAATGGTGAAAGGCGACTTTACGGGCCTTGACACGGAAGGAGTCAGTGCGGCATTCGGAAGCCTTTCCACGGACATGACCCAGATGATCTTCTGGATGGTCCTGATCGTAGTCATCGGTTTCGCAGTGTGCTCCATGGGTCTGCAGAAGGGTGTGGAAAAGATCACCAAGATCATGATGGTGGTGCTGCTGGCGCTGATGGTGCTTCTGGCTGTGCGCTCCTGTACGCTGGAGGGTGCGTCTGAGGGACTGAAATTCTATCTGCTGCCGGATTTCGGCAAGCTCTCCGAGTATAAGATCCAGGAGGTTATCTTTGCGGCCATGGGACAGGCGTTCTTTACCCTGAGCCTTGGAATCGGCGCCCTGGCTATTTTCGGAAGCTATATAGGCAAGGAACATAAGCTCACCGGGGAGGCTGTCAGCATTACGATCCTGGATACCATGGTGGCGCTCATTGCAGGGCTTATCATTTTCCCGGCATGCTCCGCTTTCAACGTTAATCCGGGAGAGGGCCCGGGTCTTGTGTTCGTGACCCTGCCCAATGTGTTTAATGCCATGAAGGGCGGAAGGTTCTGGGGAGCGCTGTTCTTCCTGTTCATGTCCTTTGCCGCGCTTTCTACCATTATCGCCGTGTTCCAGAATATCATATCCTTTGCGCAGGATCTGTGGAACTGGAGCGTGAAAAAGGCAGCGCTCATAAACGGTATTGCCATATTTCTATTGTCCCTGCCCTGTATTTTCGGTATGACCATATTAAGTGACTTTACCATTCTGGGCAAGGATATCATGGGATTTGAGGATTTCCTGGTGAGCAACAACCTGCTTCCTCTGGGTTCCCTTGTGTATCTTTTGTTCTGTGTGACAAGATACGGCTGGGGATGGGAAAATTTCCTGAAGGAAGCCAACACGGGGGAAGGCATCTCTTTCCCCAGAAAAATAAAGGTTTATCTCACATTTATCCTGCCTGTCATTGTCCTTTATATCTTCGTGCAGGGATATTGGAGTCTGTTTCAGAGTTTATAGAAAATTCCCTTGAAATCAGTAAATTTTACAGGTATACTAGGGATAGAATGAAAATCTAAGTTACCGTTTATGGCGAAGCGTGTCTGACAGGTAACTGCCGAAACAGCGGATGCTGTGCCGGGGAAGCATATTTTCCGGTATAAGGAGAATGTATATGGAACATGTAATGCTGACAAAACTGCGTGAAGCGGGGTGTGACATGGACGGCACACTGGAGCGTTTTATGAACAATGAAATGCTGTGCATGAAGTTTTTAAGAAAATTTCCGGAGGATACCACCTTTGGGGAGATGCAGAAGGCCTTTGCGCAGGGAGATGCGGAAGAGTTTTTTAAAGCTGCCCATACCATGAAGGGAGTATCCGGCAATTTGGGGCTTAGCTGCCTTTATGATGAGATGCAGCCTGCGGTGGAGAAGGGCAGAAGAGGTGAACTTCCCTCCCGGGAGGATATGGATGAAATCAAAAAGCAGTATGACCAGATAATAAAGATCATTACAGAAAATGAATAATGAAGAGGAATAACAGATGAAGAGAATTTTACTGAAACTGAGCGGAGAAGCACTGGCAGGTCCAAAGAAGACAGGTTTTGATGAGGCGACAGTCATGGAGGTTGCCCGCCAGGTAAAAGTTCTGGTGGACGAGGGAATCCAGGTGGGTATTGTCATCGGCGGCGGCAATTTCTGGAGAGGCCGTACCAGTGAGAATATTGACAGGACCAAAGCTGACCAGATCGGAATGCTTGCCACAGTCATGAACTGTATCTATGTATCTGAGATCTTCCGCACAGCAGGCATGAGAACCAGCGTCCTGACCCCGTTTGAATGCGGCTCCTTTACAAAATTATTTTCCAAGGACCGTGTCAATAAATATTTCGACCGCGGCATGGTAGTCTTTATGGCAGGCGGCACCGGCCATCCTTATTTCTCAACGGATACGGCAACGGTACTGCGCGCAGTGGAGATTGAAGCGGATATGATTTTCCTGGCAAAAGCAGTGGACGGCGTGTATGACAGTGATCCCAAGAGCAATCCGGATGCCAAGAAGTATGATGAGGTGAGCATCCAGGAAGTCATTGACAAAAAGCTGGCTGTTGTGGATATGACCGCCTCCATCCTCTGTATGGAAAATAAGATGCCCATGCTGGTGTTCGGGCTGAATGAGAAAGACAGTATTGTGAATACCGCGCACGGTAAATTCACGGGAACAAAAGTATTAGTATAATCTGGGAGGAAAACGAGTATGGCAACTGATGAGAGAATCGCAAAATATGAAGACAAGATGAACAAGACCATGGATGCCCTGGTAAAAGAACTGGGAACCATCCGTGCCGGACGTGCAAATCCGCATATTCTGGATAAAATCACCGTAGACTATTATGGAGCACCTACACCTCTGCAGCAGGTGGCAAATGTAACCGTTCCGGAACCCAGAATGATTCAGATCCAGCCATGGGAGGCTTCTCTGATCAAAGACATCCAGAAAGCGATCCTGACATCTGACTTGGGGATCAACCCCAATAATGACGGCAAATCGATTCGTCTGGTGCTGCCTGAGCTCACTGAGGAGCGCAGAAAAGAGCTGGTGAAAGACGTGAAGAAGAAAGGGGAGGCTGCCAAGGTAGCTATCCGCAATATCCGCCGCGATGCCAATGAGGCATTCAAAAAACTGGCAAAACAGGATGTATCTGAGGATGAGATCAAGGAGCTGGAAGATGTGATCCAGAAACTGACAGATAAGTTCGGCAAGAACATTGATAAGACAGTGGAAGAGAAATCCAAAGAAATCTTAACCGTATAATTTATAATCAAGAGGGGCACATACAAGAAAAAGGTATTGTGCCTCTTTTACGCGTAGGAGGAGAAAAACATGGTGATTCCAAATCATGTGGCAATCATTCTGGACGGAAACGGCCGCTGGGCCAAAGCCAAAGGAATGCCGAGGACATACGGGCATGTGAAAGGCTGCGAGAACCTGGAAAAAATATGCTCCATAGCCAAGGGGCTGGGGGTAAAATATCTCACGGTCTATGCCTTTTCCACTGAAAACTGGAAACGTTCCAAAGATGAAGTGGACGGCCTGATGAAGCTGTTCCGCAATTATATGAAAAAATGCCTGAAAATCGCAAGGGACAATAAGATGCGCGTCCGCGTGATCGGGGAGCCCTCTGTCTTTGACGAGGACCTGCAGGCAAGGATCAGAGAACTGGAGGAGTATTCCAGCCAGTTTGATGAGCTGCATTTCCAGATCGCGCTGAATTACGGCAGCAGGGATGAGATCAAAAGAGCGGTGCAGGATCTTGCCGGGGATGTGAAAAAAGGCGTGCTGGACCCTGCGCAGATCACAGAGGATACCATATCCGGATATCTGGATACCAAGGGACTTCCGGACCCTGACCTGTTGATCCGTACCAGCGGGGAGGAGCGCCTTTCCAACTTTCTCATGTGGCAGCTTGCCTACACGGAGTTTTATTTTACCGATGTGGCATGGCCGGATTTTAACAAGGCTGAGTTTGAAAAGGCCATTTGGAAATTTAATCAGAGAGACCGCAGATACGGCGGCGTGAAGGAGGAGTAACATGTTCAAGACAAGGCTGTTAAGCGGAATTGTGCTGGTCATCATTGCCCTTGCCACCATTATTCCGGGAGGAATCGTGCTCTTTGCCACGCTGGCTGCCATCTCCCTCATCGGTATGCAGGAACTGTACAAAGCCATGAGAGTACATGAAAATCAGGCCGGCAGCCTGGAGATCATGGGGTATGCGGGGGCCATGGTTTACTACCTGACCCTTCTGCTGGACAGGGAAGAATTTTCCCTTATTGCCATTTTATTTGCATTGGTCCTCATTATGTCCGTGTATGTGTTTACATACCCAAAATACCATGCAGACCAGATCATGGCTGCCATGTTCGGTGTTATTTACGTGGCTGTCATGCTTTCTTATATCTATAAAACCAGGAATCTGGAAGGCGGTGCATGGCTTGTGGGCCTTATCTTTATAAGCTCCTGGGGCAGCGATACCTGTGCCTACTGTGTGGGAATGCTCATCGGCAAGCACAAAATGGCGCCTGTGTTAAGCCCGAAAAAATCCGTGGAAGGCGGTGTGGGCGGCGTTGTGGGGGCCGCGCTTCTGGGCGCCCTGTATGCAGTGGTGATTGCAAAATGGAACCCTGCTTCCGGCCATACGGCCCTTATGTATGCCCTGATCTGCGCGGTGGGTGCATTGATCTCCATGGTTGGAGATCTGGCGGCATCCGCGATCAAGAGAAACAAAGAGATAAAGGATTACGGCAGACTGATCCCGGGCCACGGCGGTATTCTGGACCGTTTTGACAGTGTCATATTTACGGCACCGTTCATCTATTTCCTGGCAAATGTACTGCTGTAAATGAGGTTGTGATGATATGAAGAAAATTGCGATATTAGGTTCCACAGGTTCCATCGGCACACAGACTTTGGATGTGGTGGGGAGAAATGATGACCTGCAGGTGGTGGGAATTGCCGCAGGCAGCAATATCCGGATGCTGGAAGAACAGATTCGGCGCTTTCATCCAAAGCTGGCGGCTGTGGGGGATGAAAAAAAGGCGGCTGAGCTAAGAAAAAGGGTCGCAGATACGGATTGTACGGTGACAGGAGGCATGGAAGGGCTTCTCGCCCTGGCTGCCATGCCGGAGTCGGATATACTGGTCACAGCCATTGTGGGCATGATCGGCATCCGCCCTACTGTGGAGGGTATCCGGGCCGGTAAGGATATTGCTCTTGCCAATAAGGAGACACTGGTGACAGCCGGGCATATTATCATGCCCCTTGCCAAAGAGTACGGTGTGCGTATCCTGCCTGTGGACAGTGAACACAGTGCCATCTTCCAGGCTCTGAACGGGGAGGACCCTTCCAGGATCCACAAACTGCTGATCACAGCTTCCGGCGGGCCTTTCCGGGGAAAGAAGCGGGAGGAGCTTACGAATATCCGTGTGGAGGACGCTCTGAAGCATCCCAACTGGGCCATGGGGCAGAAGATTACCATTGACTCCGCTACCCTGGTGAACAAGGGACTGGAGGTTATGGAGGCAAAGTGGCTGTTCCATATGGATCTGGACCGGATACAGGTTGTGGTGCAGCCTCAGAGTGTCATTCACTCCATGGTGGAGTTTGTGGACGGGGGCATCATTGCCCAGCTTGGAACTCCGGATATGCGGCTTCCCATTCAGTATGCCCTGTATGGGGGCGAGAGACGTTTTCTTCCCGGAGAGCGTCTGGATTTTGCGGCACTTGGATCTATCACTTTTGAGGAGCCGGATATGGACACCTTTAAAGGGCTGCCGCTGGCTATGGAGGCATCCAAAAGGGGTGGTTCCATGCCCACGGTATTCAACGCTGCAAATGAAAAGGCAGTAGGTATGTTTTTGAACAGAAAAATCGGTTTCCTGGATATTTATTCAATAATTGAAGAAGCTATGGAAAGACATAAAGTGATTGAGAATCCGGACGTAGATGAAATTACAGGCATCGAACAGGAGACTTACAGATGGATTGAAGGCAGGTGGTAGATTGAGTTTTTCCGGTATTATAAATATTTTGATTGCAGTTATTATCTTTTCCCTGATCGTTATTTTTCATGAGCTGGGACATTTTCTGCTGGCAAAGAGGAACGGCATTGCGGTGACGGAATTTTCACTGGGTATGGGACCGAGGCTGATTTCCACAGAGAAGGGCGGCACCAGATATTCCCTGAAGCTGTTTCCCATCGGCGGTTCCTGCCTGATGGTAGGTGAGGATGACGATGACGACAGCGCAGGTTCCTTTAACAATGCCTCTGTGTGGGCCAGAATCTCCGTGGTGGCGGCAGGTCCTGTGTTTAACTTTATCATGGCCTTTGTCTGCGCCATGATCATCACCAGCGTGGTGGGGTATGACCCGGCCAGAGTGACCGTTGTGCAGGAAGGGTCCGCGGCGGAAGCGGCGGGACTTAAGGAAGGCGACCTGATCACGGAATTCAACGGAAAGCATATTTCCATAGGCAGGGATTTGAGTCTTTACCAGACACTGCACGGGTATCAGGATAAAACCATTGATATGAAAGTGAAGCGGGAAGGGAAGACAGAGGACATTTCCTTTACTGCTGACAGCATAGAGAAGAAGATGCTGGGATTTACCTACAGCAGTGAAGGGCCTGCGCAGATCATGGAGATCTATATTGACAGTCCCATGATGAAAGCAGGTCTGCAGGCCGGGGATGTGATCACAGGCATTGCGGGCACGAAGATCACAGACGGAAAAGAGCTTCAGGATTATATGGAGGCGCATCCGCTCACCGGGGATGAGATCACTCTGACAGTGGAGCGTAACGGCAAGGAGCGGGAAGTTACGGCAAAACCTCAGATGCGGACTGTGGTCAGCAGCGGGTTTGACTATAACCTGTACAGAGAGAAGACCGGATTTTTAGGCGTGCTCAAATACAGCGCCGTGGAGGTCCGCTACTGGATCACCAGTACGGTTCAGAGCCTGGGACTTCTCATCAAGGGGACATTTTCCGTAAATGACCTGTCCGGCCCGGTGGGGATTGTGGACGCCATCGGAGATTCTGTCCAGGAGGCAAAATCCGAGGGCAGCGTGATATTGAGCATGCAGATGCTCTACTGGGTGATCCTTCTGTCTGCCAATCTGGGCGTTATGAACCTGCTGCCCATTCCGGCACTGGACGGAGGTCGTCTGGTATTCCTCATCATAGAGGCCATACGCGGCAAAGAGGTGAACCGGAATGTGGAGGGTATGATACACTTTGCGGGGTTTGTTCTTTTGATGCTGCTCATGGTGTTTGTCCTGTTTAATGATATCAAGAGGCTGTAAAAGAAAATCCGGGAGGGTTGGGTACAAAGAATCTGTACCCGGCCTTTCCGGATTTTTTGGTGATGGTTATACAAGTTCCGCGATTCTTGTGACGCCCACGTAGATCTCCTGTATTTTGTACCAGGTGGGATAATCCACAATGCCCGTGACAGGCAGGCTGAAGATCCGCTGAAAATCCCGTACAGCCCGCTGTGTGCCCTCCCCGTAGATGCCGTCCACGGTTACGGCCGGCAGTGCGGGATAGCCCTGGCGGATGGCATTTAGCTGTTCCTGTAGCTGCTCCACCTTGTCGCCGGAGCTGCCGATATCCAGATTGCTTCCCGGCCATGAGATGGGGATGCCGGCAATCTCCTCAGCCGTATTGATATACATGTTGTCACCGTAGAAATTCCGGAGGATCTCAATGGCGGTGTAGCCCTGGTCGCCCAGATACTTGGACCCCCACTGTGTCATCCAAATTGCAATAGCCCCTAGAGCGTGTTTGAAAATGCATTCCGACAATCTGTACGCCCCACTCTGCGGCATATTTGCCCCCTATTCAGTCAGCGTAGCCCGCTACGCTAAATGCCTTTATGTTTCACGCAGAATAAATTTTCAGTCTGCAAGGCGGCTTCAAATTTATCTATGAATAGTAATACTGTATATCTAGGCTGTCGTTGTCTCTATTATATACTATTTTTGATATGATTGATTGTAAAGATGTACTTTTTTGCTCTATGGTAAAATTAGAAGATGTGACGATATCATATGTGGTTTTTATCAGTTCTTTCATTAAAGGAGTGTAGTCTTTGGAATCCGGTTGATCAAGCTCGGCTATTTTTTGCGCAATACTCTCGCGCTCTTTTTGAAGCAACAGCTTGTTTTCGCGGTATTCTTCTAAACTATCAATGCCATTTTGATAGGCAGTTTTGATTCGCTTTTCTTTCATATCTACTTTATCATACAGCTTTTTTAAAATATCTGCTTCACTGTGATTTTGGTTCGATTTTCTTTTGATTTCAAAATATAAATTTTTACTACGTGTTGCATCTTTGAGTGCCTCGAAAAAGACAGGTTCTATTTTGTGGGTGCTCAAAGTAAGGCTTGATAGACATTTTCCTTTTGAATATCCATAACAGGAATAGTAAAAAGTATCAACCGTTCCATTCTTTTTGTAGTGATTTTTACAAACCATAGTTCGGCCACAGACGGGGCATTTTAATAGCCCACTCAACCAATGGCGGTAACTGGATGTCGGTCTTTTTCCCTTGGGCTTATAGGTGGTGTTATATCGTTCTTGGGCTTTATTGAATAATTCTTCGCTTATTATAGCCTCGTGATATCCTTTAGTAATAACCCACTCTTCTTTTGGCCGAATTTCATTAGTTTCATTTACGGTGCGATTCCAGCGGATCATACCGCAATAAGTAGGATTTTGTAAAATATATTCTATGCTGCGTCGCTCAAAGGGTTTATTATGACTTGTTTTATAACCTAATGCGTTTAGGGCACGAGCAATCTCGAATAATCCCATTCCTGCATTAACATACTTGTTAAAAATCATTTTAACAACTTCAGCTTCTTCAGGAACTATAACAGGAGGCTCTCCTTTTCTATCTATTTTATATCCGAGAGGAGGTCGAGCTTGGTATCCTCCTCGAAGCGCTTTTTCCATCATTCCACGTGAAACTTCCCCGGAAAGGCGAATAGAATAATATTCGTCCATCCATTCTATAATTCTTTCAATCAGGCTGCCAAAAGGGCCTTCTATGATAGGTTCTGAAACACTAATAACTTCTATATTGCATTGCTTTCTAAGTAAAGATTTATAAAGTATAGACTCTTCCTGGTTTCGGGCAAATCGAGAAAATTTCCATACATAAATCACTTTGAAAGGTGCAGGCTTTTGCTTAGCCAAAGAAATCATTCGTAAAAATTCCGGCCGTTTATCCGCCTTTTTTCCAGAGATTCCTTTCTCAACGAATACATAGTCATTTGAAATTATAACACCATCGGTTTTTGCATGATCCATAATTAGCCTTTTTTGCGCGTCTGGAGACAGCTCATCCTGCATATGTGTTGATACTCTTATATATGCAGCTCCAAATTTTGCCTGGCTTATCTTTTTATCATTCATTTCTTTCAAATGTAATCACCCTCAATGTTTTATGTAAAACGCCCCGAACTTTATACTGTAGCTGCAGCCCTTGTCTGTGAGTCTGTTTTTGTCACAGATAATGCTGATATCCGGCTCAACGTAAGTTTTATCATCTGCAGTCAAATTGACTGCAAATGAGTATAACTCTTTTCTTTAAATAATGGCATAAAGATAGCTCCTTTCATTTTAAAATATATCAGGAGATATTATTATTTATTACCTTTATTTATATCATATCTTAATAAAAAATTCTTCAGCTGTTTGTCTGTATATCAAGGATACTAAAACGGCATGATGAATAACGGTATGCAAGTTGTACAACCCATAGGTCATACCATTGAATAAAAGAAATAGGGGAGTGTTGATTATGACATATAGAAATATTGTAATAATTAACGACAAAGAAGTAGATATAAAAGAACTTACGGAAGAAGAGAGGAAATGCCTTGCAGAATTTTGGAACAGGAGAGCGGCAAATGCAATAGGATATCAGGAGGTTAAATCACCAAAGAAGATTTGTTAAGAGCCCTCTTGTATAAAGGTGCCATTACTGGCACCTTTCAGACTGTAGACAATCACCCTCTTTTTGGAGGCGGTTGTCTATTTTCAGTTTAACCTGCCCTTTCCAGATGGTATAATAGGATCATCAGGAAAGGCAGGTTTTTCTTTATGATGGGGAAAAAAGATAACGCAGAAAGAACACAGATGGAAATCGCAAGTCTGGAGGATCTTGTACCTAGAAACCATCTGGTACGGAAGCTGGATGAAGCTATTGACATGAGTTTTATATATGAGGAAGTGAAAGATTTATACAGTGATTTTGGACGTGAAAGTATCGATCCGGTTGTATTGATTAAAATTGCCATGATCCAGTACATTTTCGGAATCCCTTCCATGCGCAAAACAATTCGTGAAATTGAAGTAAATTTTGCTTACAGGTGGTATCTGGGCTATGGAATGCATGAGGAAATCCCTCATTTCTCCACCTTTGGCAAAAACTATTCCAGACGTTTCAAAGACACGGATTTGTTTGAGAAAATCTTCTCAAAGATACTGTCCGAGGTTGCAGCAAATGGTTTTCTTGATACAGAAAGCTTGTTTATTGACGGCACTCACATCAAAGCCAGTGCCAATTCTCATAAATATCAAAATGAGGTTATCCGAAAAGAAGCACGCAGTTATGAGAAGGAACTGCAGGAAGAAATCAAAAGGGATCGTCAGGAACACGGAAAGAAGCCACTGAAAGAAAAAGAAAAGGAACCGGAAATGATCACACAGAAGGTCAGCACCACTGACCCTGACAGCGGCTGGTTCCATAAAGGTGAGCATAAGCAGGTCTTTGCCTATGCTGCCAACACCTGTTGTGACAAGAATAATTATGTTTTGGATTTTGAAGTGACTGCGGGGAATGTCCATGACAGTGTGTCGTTCTGGCATTTATACCGACGATTAAGGCAGAATTGGAAATATGGGATATACTACGTAATGGATGCAGGATATAAGATACCGTCAATCGCCCGCCAGCTGATAAAAGATGGAAAGACTCCGGTCATGCCGTACAAAAGGCCTATGACTCAAGCTATTTTTCAAAAAATATGATTTTGTATACGATGAATTCTTTGACTGCTATCTATGCCCGGATCACAAAGTGCTTCATTACACGACAACAAACCGTGAAGGATATCGGGAGTATAAAAGTGACTGGCTTATTTGCCAAAGCTGTCCTCACCGGGATCGTTGCACAAACAGTAAAGATTCCGTAAAAGTAATTACGCGTCATGTATGGGAAAACTACATGGAGCAGGTCGAAGAAATCCGTCATACAATCGGAATGAAAGAACGATACAAACAACGCAAGGAAACCATAGAGAGAGTCTTTGCAGATGCAAAGGAAAAACACGGAATGAGATACACTCAGTACAGAGGTCTGGCTAAGATCAAAATGGAGCTTAACCTCTTATTTGGCTGCATGAATCTAAAGAAACTGGCAATTTGGAAATGGCGGATAAAATGGGGAGCGAAATACCGCTCTTCATCATTGCAATTTTTCTGTTCCAGCATAAAATTTAGAGAGTGTGAAACTTTTTCTGTAAAATAGGATTTATAAGATTCTTCTATGATAAAATAAAAATCATAGGAGGGCCTTTTATTATGGCAAGACAAAAGAAACCAGTACACAGAGTACATATGACGGAAGGAAAGCGCAGCATTATCCATCAGCTTTTGGAAGAATACGATATTCAGACAGCTGAAGACATTCAGGA